>CAIQDO010000593.1 GCA_903870555.1 uncultured Caulobacteraceae bacterium | reverse complement strand
ATCGTTTCACATGCTTGAGCTCAGCCGGTGGAAGATCATCCTCGTCGTCGGTTCGGCGTTGTTCGGGTTGCTATTCACCTTGCCCAACCTCGTTCCGGCGGGCGCCCTGCCGTCCTGGGCGCCGCAGCAGAGGTTGAACCTCGGGCTTGACCTGCAGGGCGGTTCCTACCTGCTGTTGCAGGTCGACACCGTCGCCCTCGGCAAGGAGAGGCTCACCAACCTCACCGAGGACGTCCGCACCAAGCTTCATGCCGAGCAGATCGACTTTACCGGCCTGGGTGTTGCTGGCGAAGTCATAGACGTCCGCATCACCGACCCGACGCGGTCCGACGCCGCGTTCAAGCTGCTCAATTCGTCTCTCGGCGAAAGGCTTCTGACCGGCGGGCGGGACGTTACCGTCGAGGCCAAGCCCGACCAGCACATCCAGATTCGCTTCGTCGAACAGGCGGCCAAGGCCGCTGCGTCGGACGCGGTCACCCGCTCGATCGAGATCATCCGCAAACGGATCGACGCGCTTGGCACGAAAGAGCCGATCATCACAATGCAAGGGTCCGATCGGATCCGTGTCGAGGCGCCTGGCGAGAGCGATCCGGAAAAACTCAAGAGCGTGATCGGCAAGACCGCCAAGCTCACCTTCCAGATGGTCGATGGCGATGTCGCGGCGGAGGATATCGCGGCCGGACGGATCCCGCCCGACGACCAACTGCTCCCAAGCGACGATGGCTACGCACCAGCCTACGTGGTCAAGCGGCGCGCCGTTGTCACCGGCGAAATGCTGACCAGCGCCAGCGGCAGCCACGACGAGAACAACACCCCGGCGGTCGCCTTCAGTTTCAACGCCGTTGGCGCGCAACGTTTCGCGGCGGTCACCGCCCAGAACATCGGCAAGCCCTTCGCCATCGTCCTCGACAAGCGGGTGATCTCGGCGCCGAGCATTCGCACGGCGATCACAGGCGGTAGCGGAGAGATCACCGGCCGCTATACCGAGGAATCCGCGCACGATCTGGCCCTCTTGCTGAAGTCTGGCGCCTTGCCGGCGCCGCTCAATGTCGTCGAGCAGCACACGGTGGGCGCGGAACTCGGCGCTGATGCGGTCAAGGCCGGCCAGTTGTCGATCCTGATCGGTTCGGCGTTGATCTTCGCCTTCATCATCCTGTCCTATGGCCTGTTCGGCGTGTTCGCGGCCATCGCTTTGATCGTCAACGGTCTGATGATCATCGGTGCGATGAGCCTGACCCAGGCCACCCTGACCCTGCCCGGCATTGCCGGCCTTGTTCTGACCCTGGCGGTGGCGGTCGACGCCAACGTGCTGATTTATGAACGGATGCGCGATGAAGTCAGGGCCGGACGACCGCCGATGAGCGCCGCCGACCATGGATTTACCCGAGCGCTCACGACCATCATCGACGCCAACGTCACCACGCTCGTTGCGGCGATCATCATGTTCCAGTTCGGCTCGGGGCCCGTGAAGGGCTTCGCCTGGACGTTGTTCATCGGCGTCATCATCTCGGTGTTCACGGCAGTGTTGATCACCCAGGTGCTCATCGGCTGGTGGTTCCGGGCCTTTCGCCCCAAGAAACTGCCGATCATCTAGGGATTGCGAAGCATGTGGCCTCTCATCAAGCTTCTTCCCCAGAAGACGCACTTCAAATTCGTTT
>CAIQDO010000592.1 GCA_903870555.1 uncultured Caulobacteraceae bacterium | reverse complement strand
GCCGACGGTCTGCGGTCGGCGATCGTCGATCCGACCACGGCCCCGGCGCTGGCGGCGGTGCGTGACCAGGGCGTCGACTTCGCCAACAGTCACAGCCTCTACCCGACCATCACCACACCCAACGCCTCGGCCATCGCCACGGGACACCGGCTGGGCGACACCGGGGATTTCGGCAATGTCCTTTATCTCGGTCAGCCTTTCGGCCCGCCCTATGGCTCGCCGATGGCGCCCCTCGAGGACGACGTCATCCTGGGCCTGATGAACGAGCGGTTTGGCGGGAACTACCTGCATCAGAAGTCCCTGTTGCAGGCGGCCCGGGAAAAGGGCTTCGATACCGCCGCCATCGGCAAGCTGGGCCCGACGGCGATCCAGGACGTCACCGCCCGGGATGGCGCAGGCACGATCGTCATCGACGACGCCACCGGCTACCCGGGTGGCGAAGGGGTGGGTCTGGCGCCGGACGTGGCGGCGGCTATCAAGGCCGCCGGCCTGACGCCGATGACCCCGGACCGAGGCCTCAATGGCTATCCGGGCGCCTACAACATGCCGGGCGTGCAGGTCGCCAATGTCGAGCAGCAGGACTGGTTCGTCGCGGTGGCGGCGAAGGTGCTGCTCCCCCGATTCAAGGCCGGAGGCAAGCCGTTCGTGATGGTGTTCTGGTCGCGGGATCCAGACGGGACCCAGCACAATGAGGGCGACAGCCTTAACAGCCTCACGCCGGGTATCAACGGGGCGACCAGCCTGGCCGGCATTCGCAACGCGTCCAACGACCTCCAGGCCCTGCGCGACGCGCTCGCCCGGCTCGGGCTGACGGACTCCACCGATGTGATCGTCACCGCGGACCACGGTTTTTCGGTCGAATCGCGCCAGAGCGCCACCAGCGCCGCCGCCAGGCTGTCGTTCCCGGACGTGCCGCCCGGCTTCCTGCCTCCCGGCTTCCTGGCGATCGACCTGGCCAAGGCCCTGGGGCTCGACCTGTTCGACCCCAACGGCTTTCCGGTTGACGTCTCCCGCGGCGTCTATCCGCGTCGAGGCGGGTCGATCCTGGCGACGGCCCCTGCGAAACCACAGGTGGTGGTGGCGGCCAACGGGGGCTCGGACCTGATCTATCTGCCTGGCCCGCCGGACGCGGCCCTGGCGCGGCGGGTCGTCGAGGCCCTGACTGCACAGGATTACACTGGCGCGGTCTTCGTCGACGCCCGCTTCGGCGACATCGAGGGGACCTTGCCGACAAGCGCCATCGGCCTGGCCGGCGCCGCCGTAACGCCGCCACCGTCGATCGTGGTCAGCTTCAGAAGCTTCTCGACCGGCTGCGCCAACCCCGAACTGTGCGGCGCCGAGGTGGCGGACACCGAACTGCAGCAGGGCCAGGGCATCCACGGATCCTTCGGACGCCAGGATACCCACAACTTCATGGCCGCCATCGGCCCCGACTTCCGCTCGGGCTTCCGCGACCCCTCGCCGGTGGGCAACGCTGATATCGCCCAGACCGTGGCGAGGATTCTGCATCTGGACCTGGGCGGCGGCGGAACGGCGGTCGGCCGGGTGCTGGGCGAGGCGTTGACGACGGACGGGGCCCCGGTCCCGGCGAGCCGGCGGGTGTTGAGGTCGGCGACGGCCGCCAACGGTTTTGTCACCGTGCTGGACTGGCAGGAGGCCGCCGGCGTCCCCTACTTCGACGCGGCCGGCATGCCCGGCCGCACCCTTGGCCTGCTCAACGAGCCGGCGCGCCCCTAGCGACGAACCAGCCGTTCTTGAAGCCCTCCTTGGCCTTGCCGTAGACGAAAGGACCGCCGTCAAGGTCGGTGACAAAACCGCCCGCGGCCCGCAGCACGGCATGCCCCGCGGCGATGTCCCATTCCATGGTGGTTCCATGACGGGGATAGATGTCGGCCGAGCCCTCGGCGACCCTGCACAGCTTGATCGAGGAATCCATCGCCTGGGTGGCGGCGAATCCATAGCGCGCACGCAACTCCTCTAGGTGTTCCGGCTTCATCGTCAGGCTGATCAGGCAGACCGCGCCTTCCGTGGTCCAGGGCCGCACGTGGACGGGGGCCGCCTCTACGCCGGGCCGTCGCTTCAGCGCTTGGCCCGCCGATGTGAACCAGGTTTCGCCGGTCGGCGGGGCGACCACCGCCCCCGCGACAGGGATGCCGCCAACGACCAGGGCGATGTTGACGGTGAAGTTCTCGTCGCCGCGGACGAAGGCTTTGGTGCCGTCGAGGGGGTCCACCAGGAAGAACCGGTCGGCGATCTTTTCGGGGGCTCCGAACTCGCT
>CAIQDO010000591.1 GCA_903870555.1 uncultured Caulobacteraceae bacterium | reverse complement strand
GCACGATCGACTGGTCGTGGTCGGGGTCCCGGTTGCAGTCGATTACCAGGCGGGAATAACGCTGATGGATCAGGCAGGCCTCGAGGGCCGCCGAAAGGCGCCGGGCCAGGGTCAGGGCTCCAATGTCCCAGGCGATGTGCGCCTCGAAGGCCTCTTCCGGCAGACCAAGCCGGCCCAGCCGGCGGGGGACAGCCCGGCCGGCGTGATCGCAGACCACGAGAAAGGGCGAATCGGCGCCCGTTTTTTCAGCGACCGCCGGAGCGGGGTCGTCCGCCGCCAACAGGTCCATGGACGAAACCGACGAAATGACCCTACTCCTGAACCAAATCACCACCCGCGCCGCGGGACGCGCGCCGCGATTGCGGACTATAAGGCGTCCGGAATGGCCGGGCGCGCAAGACGTTCGATCATCCTCCCGACAATCGCGCCACACGAGGCTCTCCCCGATGCACATCCGCGTGGGCTACGACATCATCCAGGACTGCGCGGGGCCAACCCCGATGATGCTGCTTCTCAGCGTGCGGCCGGAGCGGACCGGCGACCTCGTCACGCCCCAGGTGATGCGGGTCGATCCCGACCTGCCCCTGCGCACCTATGTCGACCGCTTCGGCAACGTCTGCACCCGGCTGCTGGCCGGCCGCGGACCGCTGCGGGTCAGCGCCGACTTCGTCGTCTTCGACAGCAGCGGCATGGACCAGCCGGCGCCGGACGCCATGCAGCATGAGGTCGACGACCTGCCCAGCGACCTGCTGGTCTACCTCCTGGGCAGCCGCTACTGCGAAACCGATCAGTTGGTGGCGCCCGCCTGGGCCCTGTTCGGCGGCGTGCCCCCCGGATGGAAACGGGTCGAGGCGATCGTCCAATGGGTCAATGAGTGGATCACCTTCGGCTATCCCTACGCCCGCAACACCCGCACCGCCTTCGAGGCGTTCAACGAGCGGGTCGGAGTATGCCGGGACTTCGCCCACCTGGCCGTGGCCCTGTGTCGCTGCATGAACATCCCGGCGCGCTATTGCACCGGCTGGCTGCCGGATATCGGCGTGCCGCTCGACCTGCCGATGGATTTCAGCGCCTGGTTCGAAGTCTATCTCGGCGGCCGCTGGCACACCGCCGACGCCCGCCATGGACAACCGCGCACCGGCCGCATCCTGATGGCCCACGGTCGCGACGCCGTCGACACCGCCATCATCACCGCCTTCGGCCCCACAGTCCTGCAACGCTTCGACGTAACAGCCGAATTGGCCGAGTAGGGATCGACGGTCGGCCAAGGCCTCGTTTCGCCGGAGACGGCTAGAGCGGCGTGCGTGATTCAAGAATCACGCTGGCCGCTCCGGATTTTTGATTTCGCATCGTTTTTGCGGAAAACCGGTTCCCGCTTTTCCGCACGATGCTCTAGGTTACGGCAGCTCAGTCTTTTCAACGCCAAGCAGCCAAGACGCCAAGATCGGCATGGTCGTCGATCGGCGACCCCGGCTTTGCGACTGTTGATCGCGCGCTTCACGCGCGGGAAATGGCGCTCATAGGTCCGGTTTCTGTTTCGATTGGAGGAGCATCTTGGCTCCTTGGCTTCTTGGCTCCTTGGCGGTTCAAAAACCTCCCCGCAGCCTCACCCCAACAGATCCGGCCCCAACGCGGCCTTGAGCGGGCCGAGCCACGGCTCGTAGTTGCGCCACTGCTCCAGCCCCTCACGGAAGATCGGCCGTCGGACCTGTTCGGAGCTGGCGGTGCGCACCGCGCGGGTGTTCTCGTGGAACCTCAGGCAGCCGTCCTCGAACGGCAGGCCGCAATAGGCGAGCAGGCGCCGAACCTCGCCCTCGGTGTCGTCGACCATCCGCTCGTAGCGAACCCGGTGAACCCGGCCCGGCAGAACCGCGTCGTAGTGGGCCATGATCTCCACATAGTCCCGGTAGTAGGCCCCAAGATCCGTCAGGCTGTAGGAGAAGCTGTGGCCGCGGGCGAAGTGCTGCTTGAACGCGGAGAAGCATGAGGCCATGGCGCCGCGGCGGGCGTCGATCACCTTTGCGTTCGGCAGGATCAGTCGGATCAGGCCGAGGTGGTGGAAATTGTTGGGCATCTTGTCGATGAACAACGGTCGGCCGAGCTTGCGGTGGACACGGGTGCGGGCGAGGTAATCCTCACCCAGCGCCGCCAGCGCGGACGCGTCGAGATCGGCCAGGGTCTCGGGATAGCGCGGTCCGTCCGCTGTCGCCCCGGGCCGCCCGACCTGACGGGCGAGAATGGCGATGTCGGGCAGCTCCATGGTGCCTTCCACCGCCGAATGGCTGGCGAGAATCTGCTCGATCAGGGTCGAGCCCGAGCGCGGCAGGCCAACGATGAAGATCGGATCGGGCGCATCGCACCCCTGCCCCGCCCGCGCCGCGAAGAAGTCGGCCGTGAACAGCGCCTTGGATCGAAGCATCTGGGCGTGATCGCGGGCGGCGTCGTGGGGGACCGCCGCCAAGCGCAGCCGGGCGCCGGCCTGATAGTGGTTGAAGGAGTCTGCGAAAGCCTTGTTGTCCTCGGCGGCCTTGCCCAGGGCGTAGTGGAAGTGCAGCCGGTCCTCGTCGTCGATGTCGGGCCGCGCCAGCTGCTGGCGCATGGCCGCCTCCTGCTCCGGCGTGAACGGCCGGGTCTTGAGATTGGCGAGGCTCCACCACGTCTCGCCCAGTCCCGGGGCCGCCGCCAGGCACCGTTCGTAGGCGGCGACAGCCTCCTCCTGTCGGCCGGCGGTGCGCAGGGCGTGCCCGAAGCTCAGCCACACCTTGGGCTGGTTGGGGTGCTCCGCAAGCACCTCCCGATAGAGGGCGATCGCCCGGTCGTATTCGCCCAGCAGGCCGAGGCAGGCGGCGAGCAGATTGCGATAATGCGGCTCGGTCGGGTCCTCGGCCAGCAGGACATCGAGGTGCGCCACGGCCTCGGCGGCCTTCTGCTGGCGGTAGAGAACCACCGCCAGGTTGTAGCGGGCGCCCTCGAAACTCGGGGACAAATCCAGGCAGTGGATCAGCAAAGCCTCGGCGTCGGCGTAGCGCCCCAGACGGGTGCCGGCCTCCGCCAGCATCCGCAGAGCCGCGACATCGCTCGGGTTGAGTTTCAGGTGTTCGCGCAGCAGGTGCTCGGCGACATCCATCCGGTCGTCGCAAAGCGCATCGGCCGCCGCCATCAGCCCCGGATCGGTGATCGCGGCGCGGATGTGCTCGGCGTAGGCGCGGTCGGCGCCGGGGCTGTCGCCGGCGGCCGTCAGCAGATCCCCGATCGCCCGCCAGGCGCCGGGCAGATCGCGCTTCAGGCCGACGGCGTGGCGCAGGGCGGCCAGGGCGCGCGCCTCCTCCCCGAGGGCGGCCAGGGCCAGGCCGAATTCGTGATGGGTCTGGGCCGACCGCGGCTGACTCCGCGCCAGAGGTTCGAGACTCTCGCGGGCGCCGGCGGGGTCGCCGAGCCGTCGCCGGGCCATGCCCAGCACCAGCACCGCCCGCGGATCGGTGGGCACGACGGCGAGAATCTCCCGCGCCTGGCGCTCGGCCAAAGCGGGATCGACCTGCAGCAGGGTGACCGCCCGCTCAAGCGCGGCGGCAAGGGTTCCGACGGGGGCTTCAGCCATGGGCGGAGACTAGCATGACGATGACGCGAACGCTTGGCGCGGAACGCCCCCTCCACCGCCTTCCGCGGTCCCCCTCCCCCGTTTCACCTACCGGATTCACACATCGTGGATTGTGGTTACGAGTTGGGCGCCTCGCTTCGCGGCCTGGAAGTCTAGCCAGCCGTTAAGCATGGTTAGGGGCCCCGG
>CAIQDO010000590.1 GCA_903870555.1 uncultured Caulobacteraceae bacterium | reverse complement strand
GCCCGCGCGATCCGGGCCGACGGCCCGTTCAAGGTCGGCGTGGCGGGGGTGATGGCCCAGGCCGGGCTCACCCACGGCGGGTTCTACGCCCACTTCGCCTCGAAGGACGAGTTGGTGGCCGCCGGCATCGGCCAGATGTTCGACGACGGCCGGGGGCGCCTGCAGCGCGAGACCGGGAACCGCGCGCCGGTCGACGCCCTGGCCGCCTATATCGACTTCTACCTCTCCGCCGAGCATCGCGACGCGCGCAATTCGGGCTGTCCCCTGCCCTTCCTGGCCGCCGACGCGCCCCGTCTGTCCGGACCGGCGCGCGATCGGTTCGCCCAGGGTGTCGCCGACCTGACCGCGCGGCTGGCCGGGCGCCTCGCCGCCGTCGGCCGGACCGATCCCGAAACCGACGCCCGTTCGCTGCTGTCGGAAATGGTCGGGGCCCTGTCCCTGGCCCGCGCCGACCCCGACCCGTCGCGGTCGGACGCCATCCTCGCCACATCCCGCGCGGCCCTGAAGGCGCGCTTCGACCTGGAGACTGCCCCATGAGCGACGCCGCCGCCCCGGAGGCGCTGACCGGCCTCGAACAACTGCGACGGGCCTTCGAGGGTCCGAGCCGGCCAGGCATCGGCCAGACCATGGGCTTCCGGGTGGTGGAGATGGAGGAAGGGCGCGTGGTGTTCGCGGGCAAGCCCGGCCGGGAGGTCTACAACCCCATCGGCACCGTCCACGGCGGCTATGCGGCCACCCTGCTGGATTCGGCCTGCGGCTGCGCCGTCCATTCCCGCCTCGCGGCGGGCCAGGGCTACACCACCCTTGAGCTGAAGGTCGCCTACCACCGCGCCATGACCCAAGCCACCGGCGAGGTGTTCGCCGAGGGCCGGGTCGTCACCCTGGGCCGCCGCGCCGCTTTCGCCGAAGCCACGCTCAAGGACGCCGCGGGTCGACTCTACGCCTCGGCCACCTCCAGCCTGCTGGTCATCACGCCGTGACCGCGACCGTCCTTCGCGAGGCGCCCACGGTCGACACCCTGCCGCCGCTGCCGAAAAAACGCCGCCGCCTCCCCGCCCGGCCCGTCGTCGTCGTCGGCGCGGCGATCCTGGTCGCCGCCGCGGGCGTCGCCTACATCCTGCTGCCCAAGGACAGCGTCTCCACCGATGCGGCCTATGTCCAGGCCGACAGCGCCGTGATCGCCCCCCGGGTGCGCGGCCAGATCGCCCAGGTGCTGGTGGCGCACAACCAGGCGGTGAAGCGGGGCGACCCGCTGGTGGCGATCGACCCCGAGGAATTCGACGCCAGGGCGGCGTCGGCCCGGGCGGACCTGCAGAACGCCGAGGCGACGGTCAAGGCGGCCCGGGCGGCGCTTGTGTCCCTGGCCGCGGAGGAGCGTTTGGCCGCCGCCAACGTCCGCGCCGCCGGCGCCATGATCGCCTCGGCCGACGCCCAGAGCGCCACCGCCAGCGCAGACCGCGCGCGCTTCGACAACCTCGAGGACTCGGGCGCGGTGGCCCGTCGTGACGCCGATCGCTACCGGTCGGCCGAGGTGGCGGCGCGCTCGACGGCCGCCCACAGCCGCGCCGAACTGGACATGG
>CAIQDO010000589.1 GCA_903870555.1 uncultured Caulobacteraceae bacterium | reverse complement strand
TCCGTTTCGTCGACCGGGTGATCCTGCGGATCGGCCCTGGCAACCTTCGCTCGCGCCGCGCCGCCGAGAAGATCGGCGCCATCCTCACCGATCGCACCCAGGGCGAAGGCGTCGGCCTCAACCTGATCTACGCCATCGACAAGCCCAAGGAAGCGCCCGCCCCATGACCCTCACCCTTCACGGCATCAAGGCCTGCGACACCATGAAGAAGGCGCGCGACTGGCTGGACTCGCGCGGCCTGACCTACAGGTTCCACGATTACAAGGCCGTCGGCATCGACAAGGCGACACTAGAGTCCTGGTCAAGCAAGGTCGGCTGGGAGGTGTTGCTGAACCGCTCTGGAACGACATTCCGCAAGCTGCCGGAGGCGGATCGGGCCGACCTCGACCAGGCCAAGGCGATCGCCCTGATGGCGGCCCATCCATCAATGATCAAACGGCCGGTGCTCGACGTGGACGGCGACCTGATCGTCGGCTTCAAGCCGGATGTCTACGCCGCGAAGCTTTGCTGACGCGGGTGCTGCCGGCGATGGCGAAGGGCTTCAGCAGTTCGGCGCACACCAGATAGGTCGCCACGATGCCGACCAGGGCGGCCGTGAGCAGGCGAGAGGGGGCGGTAAAACCGAACCAGGCCCCGAGGGGCGAGTAGGGAATGATCAGGGCCACGGCCAGGGCGCCGAGGGTAGTGATCGCCAGCAGCCGGTTGGGCATGTCCTTCCAGGGGCGGCCCCTTGTGCGGATCAGGAACACCACCAGGGTCTGGGTGGCGATCGATTCCACGAACCAGCTGGTGCGGAACACCTCCGGTCCGGTGCGGAACAGCAGATACAGCACCGCGAAGGTGGCCAGGTCGAAGGCCGACGACAGGGGGCCCATCACAGCGGCGAAACGGACGATGTCCTTCTGGCTCCAACGCTGCGGCTTGGCGATGTCGGCGGCGCGCACGTCGTCGAACGGGATGCCGATCTCCGACACATCGTAGAGCAGGTTGTTGAGCAGGATCTGCGTCGCCAGCATCGGCAAGAAGGGCAGGAACAGCGACGCCGCCGCCATGCTCAGCATGTTGCCGAAGTTGGAGCTGGCGCCCATGCGGACATATTTCAGGATGTTGGCGAAGGTCCGCCGTCCCTCGTCGACGCCATCGGCGACCACCGCGAGATCGGCATCGAGCAGGATCATGTCCGCCGCCGCGCGGGCCACGCCTGTGGCGCCGTCGACCGACAGACCGACGTCGGCGGCCTTGATGGCCGGGGCGTCATTGACCCCGTCGCCCATGAAACCGACCACGGCGCCGGAGGCTCTCAGCGCGTTGACCACCCGGACCTTCTGATCCGGCGCCAATCGGGCGAACACGTCGGTGCGGCGCACACGCACCGTCAGGGCGGCCGCGCTCAGGGTGGTCATCTCGGCGCCGGTCATCACCCTGTCGGTCCGCAGCCCGACCACCTTGGCCAGGCGCGCCACCACCAGTGGATCGTCGCCCGACAGGATCACCACCCGAACGCCGGAAGCCTTGAGCCTGGCGACGGCCGCCGGCGCACTGGGCTTGGGCGGATCGGCGAAGGTGCACAGGCCCTCGTAGACAAGGCCCGTCTCGTCGGTCGCGGCCGGGTCCCGCGGCGCTTCCGTCCACGGGCGGGAGGCGACGGCCACGGCCCGCAGGCCCTGTTCGGCAAGGGCCTTCACCGCGGCGAGCGCCTTGTCCCGCGCGGGGCCGTCGAACGCGGCGCCACCGGCGGTTGTCGTACAGACCGCCAGAACCGCCTCCGGCGCGCCCTTGACGATCAGCACCGAACCCTCGGGACCGTCCGCCATCACCGCGCCCATCCGCCGCTGGTAGTCGAACGGCAGCAGGCCATGACGCGTCCAGCCCTTGGCGGCGTCGGGTCCCGCCTTGGCCAGGGCCTCGTCGAGGGAGCCCTTGTCGCCGCCGAGGCTGGCGCTTATCGCCGCCAGCCGGGCCGGCCGGTCGTCGGTCGCCCCGCCCGGGGCAAAAGATCCGGCCAGTTCGATTTCCGCCAGGGTGAGGGTGCCCGTCTTGTCCGTGCACAACACGGTCATGGCGCCCAGGTCGTGGATTCCGGTCAGGCGCTTGACGATGACCTTCTTGCGCGACATCCGCACCGCTCCCCGCGACAGGGTGACGGTGGTGATCATCGGCAGCAGTTCGGGGGTCAGGCCGACGGCCAGCGCCACAGAGAACATCAGCGACTGGATCAGCGGCCGGCCGAACGCGACATTGGCGGCCAGCACGCCCACCACCAGCACCGCCGTCGCCCGCGCCACCAGGAAGCCCAGTTGCCGAAGATCGTGCTGGAACGGCGAAATCTCAGTGGCGGCGTTGAGCGACTCCGCGGCCTTGCCGAACAGGGTGTCGGCGCCGGTGCCGATGGCCAGGGCCGTGGCCTCGCCGGTCTGGGCGATCGAGCCCCTGAACAGGCCGCCGGTGGCGTCCGTCGGCGCCGTCCCTGTCACCGGGCCCGGCCGCTTTGTCACGCCATACGGCTCCCCCGTCAGGGCCGCCTCATTGGCGGTGAAGGCGCGGGCCTCCAGCACCAGCGCGTCGGCGGGAATGACGTCGCCCACCCGCACGCGGAACACGTCGCCGGGGACGACGGTCTCGGCGCTGACGGCGACGAAGGCGCCGTCCCGTTTCACCTCGGCCTTGACCGCCACCGACAGCCGCAGCGCCTGGGCCGCCTTCTTGGCGCCGCCTTCCTGCACCGTATCAAGCGTCACCGACGCGCCGAGGATCAGCAGGATGATCACCGCGCTCGGCATATCGCCGGTGGCCGCCGACACTAGCGCCGCGGCGATCAGGATCAGGCACATTGGCTCCAGCAGCCTACGACCGACGCTGACGAAAAGGCCCGCCTCCTTGGTCTCGGCGTCGGCATTGGGTCCGTACTTCGCAAGACGACCGGCCGCTTCGGCGGTGGTCAGCCCCTCGACACCGACTCCAAGAGCCGTGGCGGCCTGGGCGGGCGTCTGGGTCCAGAAGGGGGCGACGGCCATGGCGCGAACTCCCGGTTTCGTCCGCAGGAACGGATGAGTCTGTCCTCTGTTCCGGCCTGGATCTCTACCGGTTCACGTCCACCACGACGCGCCCGCGAACCTCACCCTTGAGGATCGCGACGCCGAGGGCGGGCACGTCGGCCAGAGTCGCCGGCTGGGCCATGGCTTCGAGCTTGGCAAGGTCCAGGTCCTTGGCCAGTCGGTTCCATGCCTCCAGCCGGCGGGGCATGGGGCACATCACAGAGTCGATGCCGGCCAGGACGATGCCGCGCAGGATGAACGGCGCAACGCTGGCCGGCAGGTCGAGGCCCTGCGCCAAGCCGCAAGCTGCTACCGCCCCGCCGTAGCGGGTCTGGGCCAGGGCGTTGGCCAGGGTGTGGCTGCCGACGCTGTCGACGGTCCCGGCCCAGCGTTCCTTGCCCATCGGCCGGCCCGGGGCCGACAGTTCGGCGCGGTTGATGATCTCGGCGGCTCCGAGACCGGTCAGATAGGTTCCTTCCGCTTCGGCCCGGCCGGTGGAGGCGATCACCCGGTATCCAAGGCCCGACAACAGGGCGACGGCGACACTGCCGACCCCGCCGGCCGCGCCAGTGACCAGGACATCGCCGGACGCCGGGGTCACGCCCTGCTTCTCCAGGGCGATCACGGCCAGCATGGCGGTATAGCCCG
>CAIQDO010000588.1 GCA_903870555.1 uncultured Caulobacteraceae bacterium | reverse complement strand
GGGGTGATCAGGCCGCAGACGCCGATCGGCTCCTTGACGATGCGCGTCGTGCCGCGGTCTTCCTCGAACTGAAAGGCCTTCAGCACGGCGATGCCGGTGGCGATGTGGCCGATGCCGATCGGGGCCTGGGCGCGCTGCGCCAGGCTGGCCGGAGCGCCCATTTCCTCGGTGATAGCGTTGGCAATGTCGCCGAAACGCTTCTGGTATTCGGCCTGAATCCGCTCCAGCAGGTCGATGCGCTCTTCGCGGCTGGTTAGGGAGAAGGTCTCGAAGGCCTTGCGGGCGGCGGCGACGGCCTTGTCGACGTCGGCGGCGGAGCCGGCCGAGATATGACCGCAGACCTCTTCGGTGGCGGGGTTGATCACATCGAGGCTCTTGGGGGTGACCGGGTCGACCCACTGACCGTCGATATAGAACTTCATATATTCGCGCATGCGACTCTCCCTGAAATGGCCTTGGCGTGGCGTTGTTTGGCGGACCCCGCTGTTGCGTCAGGGGGCGCTTGCGTCAGCTATATGAGTGATCGCGGTTCATCGGGAAAGAGGCGATCGGCCCGCCGTCACCGGAATCCCGGCTTCGCCCGGGTTGCGACGTGGCTCCGTCGCCGGTAAAGCGACGCAGCCAATCTGGTTCGACGCCGTCTCGGAGCATTCATCCATGGTCGCCATCGGGGTCATCCTGCTGTTCGTCGCCGTCATCGCCATCATCAACCGCATCGAGTTCGGTCGTTTCGACTGATCCGGTGACCGCCGACCGGGGCTGGGCCCTGGTCACCGGCGCCGCGCGCCGCCTCGGCCGGGTGCTGGCGGTGTCCGCGGCGCGGGCCGGCCATGACGTCATCGTCCACGTCCGCCACCCCGAGGATGGCGACGAGACCGTCGCGGCAATCCACGCTCTGGGCCGCAAGGCGATCGTGCTGCGCGGCGATTTGTCGGACCCGGCGACGCCAGCCCGGCTGATCGCCGAGGCGCCCGAGCCCCCGACGCTGCTGGTCAACTGCGCCTCCCTGTTCGAACGGGACGACATCGCCACCCTGACCGTCGACAGCCTCGACGCCGCCTGGGCGGCCAATCTGCGCGGGCCGGTGCTGCTGGCCCAGGCCTTCGCGGCCGCCCTGCCGGCCGGTCGCAAAGGGCTGATCGTCAACCTGCTCGACCAGAGGGTGTGGCGGCTCAATCCGCTGTTCTTCAGCTACACCCTGAGCAAGGCGGCCCTGTGGACCGCCACCCAGACCCTGGCCCAGGGCCTGGCCCCGCGCATCCGCGTCAACGCCATCGGCCCGGGACCGACCCTGCCGTCGATCCACCAGGCGCAAGGCGAGTTCGCCGCCGAGGCCGCGGCCGTGCCCCTGGCCAGGGCGGTGGATCCGGAGGAGATCGGAGCGGCCCTCGCCTATCTCATCGCCGCCCCTTCGGTGACCGGTCAGATGATCGCCGTCGACGGCGGACAGCACCTGGCCTGGCGCACGCCGGACGTGACCATTGGGTGAGTTTGCGCCCCCAACCGGCCGTTGCCTGTCCGCCAAGGTGTTCGTCCGCGGCCTGACGGTGCAGGCCGAGATCGGCGTCCACGCTCACGAGGAGGGCCGCAGCCAGCCCCTGGTCGTCGACGTGGAGTTGGAGGTCGCCGCCGCCGCCGCCGGCTGGCGGTCGATCGGCGAGACGGTGAACTACGAGCGGGTCGGCGAACACGCCCGCGGCATCGCCGCCGCCGGCCACATCGGCCTGGTGGAAACCTTCGCCTGGCGCCTGGCCAACGCCTGCCTGGGCGAGCCGCAGGTGATCCGCGTCCGCGTCCGGGTGGAAAAGCCCATGGCCCTCGCCCCCCACGCCCAGGCCGCCGGGGTGGAGATCATGGTAGAGCGGGGATAGAGGCGGCCTCAGGCCGCGACGGCCTCCCGCCGGACCAGCCGCGCATAGTCGTCCATCAGCCCCAGCGACAACGCGCCCGGCGCGAAGCGATACTCGCCGACTTGGGACACAGGGGTGACCTCGGCGGCGGTGCCGACGATGAAGCATTCGCTGAAGCCGGACAGTTCCTCGGGGTGAATATGCCGTGCGATCACCTCCAGGCCCTTGCCCTCGGCGAGGGCGATCACCGAGCGGCGGGTGATGCCGTCCAGGAAGCAATCGGGTGTTGGCGTGTGCAGCACGCCGTCGCGGACGAAGAACACATTGGCCCCTGTGGCCTCGGCCACATAGCCGCGGTAGTCGAGCATCAGGGCGTCTGCAAAGCCCTCGCGCTCGGCGGCGTGTTTGGAGATGGTGCAGATCATGTATAGGCCCGCGGCCTTGGCGGCGGTCGGCGCGGTTTCCGGGGCGGGTCGGCGATATTTCGCCCAGCCCAGGGCGATGCCCTTGGCCTTCAGCGCCGGATCGAAGTAGCTCGGCCATTCCCAGGCGGCCACCGCCACATGGATGGTCGAGGCCTGGGCCGACACGCCCATGATCTCCGAGCCGCGCCAGGCGACCGGGCGCACGTAGCAGTCGTCCAGGCCGTTGCGCGCGCAGGTCTGCTTGCACGCCTCGTCGATCTGGGACACCGTGTATGGAATGGCGAAGTCGAGGATTGCAGCGGACTGGAAGAGTCTCTCGGTATGTTCGGTGAGCTTGAAGATCTCGCCACCGTACATGCGCTCGCCCTCGAACACCGAGGAGGCATAGTGGAGGGCGTGGGTCAGGACGTGCGCCTTCGCCTCGCGCCAGGGAACAAATTGCCCATCCAGCCAGATCCAGCCGTCGCGATCATCGTAAGGAACCAGGGACATTGGGTGGAAAACCCCCTTTCGCCGAAAGCGGAGCGTTAGACGACTCCCCATCGCCGTCGTCAATTGAAATGCCGCGACGTTCACCGTCGAGGGCGGCGGACGCCGGAGAACGGCAATGAGCGCCCGTCGCGCTGGCCAGGATCCCGTCCGGGCGCATCTGCTGGTGATCGACGACGACGACCGCACCCGAGACCTTCTCAAGGAATATCTCACCCGCCACGGCTTCGGCGTCAGCACGGCCGCCGACGCCGCTGGGGCTCGCAAACTGCTGGCCTCTCTGCGCTTCGACCTGCTGGTGGTTGACGTCATGATGCCAGGCGAGGACGGATTCTCACTGACCCGCTGGCTGCGCGCCCGGGCCGGCGATGCGGGTGCGGCGCCGGTGCTGATCCTGACCGCTCGCGGCCAGCCGGACGACCGCATCGAGGGCCTTCGGCTCGGCGCGGATGATTACCTGTCCAAACCCTTCGATCCGGAAGAGTTGGTGTTGCGGATTCAGGCTATCCTGCGCCGCGTCGCCGCCCGTCCCGCGGCCCAAGGCCAGATCAAGCTCGGCCTTTGCGTCTTCGATATGGCCAGGGGCGAACTGACCGCCGATGGCGCGCCGGTCCGCCTAACCGAAAGCGAGACCAATCTCCTCAGGACCCTGGCCAACGCAGCCCATGCGGCGGTTGATCGGGGCGACCTGCCCGGTGGCGGCGACGCCGGAGGGCGGGCGGTGGATATCCAGGTCACCCGCCTGAGGCGCAAGATCGAGATCGACCCGGCCAACCCTCGCTACCTGCGAACTGTGCGCGGTCGCGGCTACATGCTCACCCCCGACTGATGCGCCTTCCCCGGCCGGGCCCCCGGTTTCTATGGCGGTTCCTCAAACGCCTGACGCCGACATCCCTGTTCGGCCGCAGCCTGCTGATCATCGTCCTGCCGGTGGCGCTGATGCAGATCGCCGTTACCTATGTGTTTTTCGACGCCCACTGGCAGACCGTGAACAGCCATCTGACCGAGGGTCTGGCTGGCGACGTGGCCTTGGTCCTCCAGACCTGGGAGGAGGACCCCAGCCCTGTCGCCACCAAGCGCCTGCAGGCCCGCGCCCAAGCCAACCTCGACCTGTCGATCGCGTTTCAGGACGGCGGCGTCCTTCCCAAGGGTCGGCGGGCGTCGCTGTTCATCGCCGTCGACCGGTCTCTGCGAAAGGCCCTAGCCGAGCGCATCGACGCACCGGTCTGGTTCGACACCGGCCGCTATCCCGCCTACGTCGACGTAAGGGTGAAGGTTCCCGGCGGGGTGCTGCGGATCATCGCCCCCAAGGACCGGGTGTTCGCCACCCGTGGCCACATCTTCATCTTCTGGCTGACGGCGGCCACCGTCCTGCTCACCGCCATCTCCATCGTCTTCATTCGCAACCAGGTTCGAGCGATCGAGCGTTTGGCGTTCGCCGCCGACGCCTTCGGCCGCGGCGCGGACGTCGCTTTCAGCCCTCACGGCGCCCGCGAGGTCCGTCAGGCCGCCAAGGCCTTCCTGGCTATGAAGGCCCGCATCCAGCGGCACGTCGAGCAACGCACAATTCTCTTGGCGGCCGTCAGCCATGACCTGCGCACACCGCTGACGCGACTGAAGCTGGAACTGGCTCTGGCGACGCCGGGCCCCCGGATAGAAGCGATGAAGGCTGATATCGGCGAGATGGAGCACATGATCGAGGAGTACCTGGCCTTCGCCCGTGGCGAGGGTGGCGAGGGGCTGGAAACGGTGCGCCTCGGCGACATCCTCGCCGAGATCGTCGCCGCAGCAGCCCGGTCGGGGGTCGGCGTGGCCGTCGATGGGCCACCGGACCTGTCGGCCAGGGTGCGGCCCGGCGCCCTCAAACGCGCCTTGACCAACCTGGTGGGCAACGCCGCGAGCCATGCCGGACAGGTGCGAATCACCGCCCGCGCCGCGGGCGGCGGCGTTGAGATCCACGTCGATGACGACGGGCCAGGCATCGCGCCGGATCGCTACGACGACGCCTTCGCGCCGTTCAGCCGACTGGACGCGGCCCGCGGCCCCAACACCAAGGGCGTGGGCCTGGGCTTGGCCATCGCCCGCGACGTCGCGCGCGGGCACGGCGGCGAGGTCACCCTCGGCGTTTCGCCGATGGGCGGGCTCAGGGCCACCGTCAGTTTGCCCTGAAGGCGGGTGTCGTAAAGGCCGCCCTGGACTTCCTTGCCGGCAGGCCCTCACAAGGGACGCTCATAAAGGAAACCAAATGCCCTTCTCTATCCGCGACGCCTCCGCCCCCGTTTTCATCGCCGCCATGACCAACCTCGAAGCCTGGCTCGACAAGGCATTGGCCGGTGGAGGCGATGGGGCGGCGTTGGTCGAGGCCCGGCTTGCCCCCGACATGCGACCGCTTTCGGCCCAGGTGCAGATGGCCTCCGACAGCGCCAAGAACGCCGTCGCCCGCCTGACCGGTGTCGCGGCCCCGTCGATGCCGGATACGGAAACCACGTTCGACGAGTTGAAGGCCCGCTGCCGCGCCACGGTCGCGTATATTGAAAGCGTCGAGGCGGCCGCCTACGCCGGCGCCGAGGACCGCACGGTCGAGCTGAAGTTCCCAAACGGCATGGGCTACAGCTTCACCGGCGCCGCCTTCCTGACGGGTTTTGCCCTGCCCAACTTTTACTTCCACCTCACCACGGCCTACGCGATCCTGCGCGCCAACGGCGTCGCCCTCGGCAAGCCGGACTTTCTGGCTCACCTCGGCCAGCCGAACATCGTCCCCGCCACCTGATCTAGCCTGCGGCGCGCGGGATCCGCGCGCCGTAGCTCTCCAGCCGCACCCAGTCGTTGAGCTCGAAGTTCCAGGCCGACAGCTCGACATACCCGAACGCGCCTTCGGCGATCAGCCGCTCGGCGCGGGCTCGCAACGCCTTAAGGTCGGCCGAGGACAGCTCTAGCGGCGGGCCGACACTGCCTTCGGACCACCCCTTCAGCCCGAACTGCCCATCGTAGCCGGCCAGCGCCGCCATTCAGCCGCCGCCGACCGCTCGGCGCGCGTCGCCGAGGCGTCTCGCTCGGCGAGCATACCACCATGTCCAAAGAGCCAGGGTTCCAATCGTGGCGTAGCCGACGGCGGGGCCGACCAGCAGATAGGCCTTGATCGACAGGGTGAAGACGAGAACGCCCGAGATCGCCGCGTCGACGAGCAGGCCGGCGCCCCAGACCAGGGTCATCATAGTCATCACCCTGCGGAAATGGATATTGTTCCGGTTGGCGGCGAAGGTCTCGGCCTGGGCGGGATCGCGGCGGGCAGCCCCGGCGCGGGCCAGATAATAGATCAGCGGTCGGCCGACGACCGCCGAGCCAAGGAACACAACGCCGATCAGGGCCGTGACCAGTTTCTCTCGCAACTGAAGGAAGCGGGGGCCGCCGCCGCCGACGAAGGCCAGCAGAGACAGGGCGATGCCGGCCAGCACGAAGATCGACACCGCGTCGACCCGACGCTTGCGGGCAAACTCCACCAGACTCCAGATCATAGGCGGGGCGGACGAGGCGATCAGTCCGCCAACCTCTCCTAGCGCCGCCTTCGTCAGACTGTAGACGACATAGGGGCCGACAAAGTTGACCACCCCCTCGACGGCGATTCCCGAACCGTGCTCCCGCAGCACGGCCTTCACCCGGACGACATCGACCATGGCTAGAAACCCGCGCCAAGCCGGCCGAGCCGCGAGCGCATCTGTTTCAACCGCCGATCGATTTCGGCCATCGTGCGGTTCAGGGCCCCTTCGTCGTCGCGCCAGACCTGGACCACGCGCGCCCAAACCGCCACCATCGCCGCGAGCCGGGGCAGAGTCGCCTCGACGCCGGCGGCCTCTAGAATGGCGCGGGCGGTGCGCGGAAAGTGCGGGGCCAGGGTCCGAGCGGGCAGTTCGCGCGACAGGGCTGTCAGGGCGTCGCGGTCCGGCTCCATCGCCTCGACCCGGGCCATCACCGCATCGAACAGCCGGTCGTGAACCTCGTCCGACGGCGTTTCGGCGGTGGCCAGGGCCGCCAGATCGTATCTCGCCGACAGACGCGCGAGCAGCGCCGCCTTGCCGCCGGCGCGGGCGTAGACCGTGGCCAGCGGAACGCCTGCCCGGGCGGCAATGTCGCGCAGGCTGACCTGGCTCCACGGCCGTTCCGCCGCTAGCGCCAACAGCGCGGCGATGGACTTGTCGAGATCGCTCTCGGGCGGCGCGGAGGAAGGCGGGGAAGGCGTCACGTCATCGGTCATCAGGCTCCCAGCTCCCTTGAGCGGGCGGCGGCGGCCCGCACCGCGCGGGTCATCAGTTCGCCCAGCGCGTGGTCGCCGAGCAGCACCCTCAGCGCCGCCTCGGTGGTGCCGCCGGGCGAGGTGACCTGACGGCGAAGGTCGCCGGCGGCCTCGCCGCTCTGCTCCAGCAGCGCGGCGGCGCCGACCAGGGCCGCGCGGGACAGGGTCAGGGCGGCGTCGGCCGACAGTCCCGCCGCGACGCCAGCCGCCTCAAGCGCCTCGACCAAGGCGAAGACATAGGCCGGCGCCGACCCGGAAGCGGCGGTGGCCACGTGCATCAGGGATTCGTCGTCCAGATCGACCGTCACCCCCAGCGGCGCGAACAGCGCCCGCGCAACCTCGCGGCCTTGCGGATCGGCTGACCACAGGCTGGCGGCGCCCTTGTTCACCGCCGCGGCGGTGGTCGGCATCACCCGAGCAATCGGATGGCGGGGAAGGGCCGCCGACAAATCGGCCGAGGCGACTCCCGCCATGATCGAGATCACCACCGCGCCTGGGGCCAACAGAGGCGCGATGGCCAAGGCGATCGGCCGCCAGGCCTGCGGCTTCACCGCCAGGATCACGGTTCGGGCCCTGGCCAGGTCGTCGTCGGAGCCGTTCAGCGCGGCTCCGTCAGCCGCGGCTTTCTGGGCCTCCACGCCAGGCTTGGGGTCGCGGAGGATGAGGTCGCCGGGCGCAAGCGCGCCGGCCCGCCGCCATCCCGCGATCAGAGCCCCACCCATATGGCCGGCCCCCACCATCAGCACCGGTGTCGGCAAGCCGGTCATGCGCGCAAGGCTCCTAGGCGTGGCCGACGGTTTCGAACATGCATGCGGCCATGGCCTCCTCCGGAGTCTTGCCGCCGGTGATCAGGAAGTCGAAAGCGGGATAGAACCGGTCTGCGGCCTCCATGGCCGCATCGATCATCGAGGCCGTCTGGGCCATGCTCGGGCGTTCGCCGTCCGGCAGGGCCATGGCGTGGCGAAAGACAATCTCGCCGTCGTCGGCCCAAACCTCGAAGTGACCCAGCCACACCCGCTGGTTGATCAGGTTGATCAGGGCGTGGGCTGAATCGCGTTGCTCCTTGGATGCCTTGATATCCACCGAAAGGCACAGCTGCAGGCAGTCTGCCTCTGGGCGCCAGGCGAACCACAGTTCGAAATCCTTCCAGTCGCCGGTCAGGGCGAAGGCCAGGTCGCCATCGTCGGTGCGATCGAACGCCAAATTCTCGGCCGCGAGAACCCGCTCGACCACGTCGAGGGGGTCGAGCGCGAGCAGGGTGTCGTCTTCTTCCGGTCTAGGGATGTCCATGGGGCCGTCTGGCCTCCTTCAGGCTCGCGGGCGGCAGACTGAGCCCGCGGAGGTGAATCACAGGTGAACGACGGAGAGGCTAGGCTGCTTCGCGCCCCGCGTCTCGGGGAAGAGTCGAAGGAAATTCAGGCTTTTTCACTTCGCAGCACGGCGATTTCCGCTCGCAATGTCGCGATTTCCGCGCGCAGGGCCTCGAACTCGTCGCGGCGAATCAAGTCGAGATCCGCCACCCATTTGTCCGATTGCGCCCGCAGGGCTGTCTTGGCTTCTTCGCCAGCGGCCTGGGCTATGCCCATGGCAGCCTGGGTCAGCTTGGCCATCTCATCCAGGAACGGATTCTGAGTCTGCATGAGCCGCTTGTAGCGCAAATCCGCACGCGATGCGAAGGGTCACGCGCGATCACCACCGCACGCGCTACACCTGACGCGCCAATCGCGCTAGAGGTCGGCCCATGGCCCTGCCCTTTCCCGATATTCCGCGTGAGATATTCAGCCTGCCGGCGGTGAAGCTTGGCGGCCTGAGCCTCGGCCCCTTCGCGGTGCGCTGGTATGCGATGGCCTATATCGCCGGCATCATCCTGGGCTGGCGATATGCGGTCGCCCTAGTGCGCGATACTCGCCTTTGGGGCGCCAGGGGCGCCCCCGCCACCGCGTTGCAGATCGACGACATGGTGCTGTGGCTGACCCTCGGCATCATCTGCGGCGGCAGGCTCGGCTATGTCCTGTTCTACATGCTGCCCCTGGCCTCTGGTCGCGATACGCTGGCGCATGATCCCTTGGAGGCGCTGCGCCTTTGGCATGGCGGGATGAGCTTCCATGGCGGCTTCCTCGGCGTTGTGCTCGCCCTGGTGCTGTTCGCCCGCAACCAGCGGCTGAACCTGCTGAGCCTGGGTGACATCGTCGCCGCCAGCGGCCCGATCGGCCTGGCGTTCGGCCGCCTGGCCAACTTCATCAACGGCGAACTCTGGGGTCGGGTGACCACCGCGCCCTGGGGCATGGTGTTCTGCGGTCGCCACATTGACACCTACGCCGACGGGACCTGTGTCGCTGGGACCGTGCCGCGCCATCCCAGCCAGCTTTACGAGGCGGCCCTCGAAGGGGCGCTGCTGTTCCTGATCCTGCGGTTGGCCACCCATAGGCTTGGCTGGCTGAAGCGTCCCGGCGCCGTCACCGGCGTGTTCCTGATCTGCTACGGGGCGTTCCGCATCATCCTGGAGACCGTCCGCATGCCAGACGAGGGCCTGCGCGACCTGCCCTTTGGCCTGACCATGGGCATGATGCTGTCGGCGCCGATGATGCTGGTCGGGCTGTGGCTGGCGCTGCGCCGACGCTCGGACACCGTCGTTCCCGCCGATCATGACGCTGGCTGAACGGATCGCCGGGCTGATCGCCCGCGAAGGTCCGCTCGGCGTGGACCGCTTCATGGACCTCTGTCTGAACGACCCGGTGGGCGGCTACTACGCGACCCGTCCCGATCTGGGGCCCGGCGGAGACTTCATCACCGCGCCGCTGGTGTCGCAGATGTTCGGCGAGGTTCTTGGACTATGGGCGGTCGAGGTCTGGACCTCGCTGGGCCGGCCCGGGCGGTTCGTCCTGGTCGAGGCCGGGCCAGGCCTCGGGGTGATGATGACCGACGCCTTGCGGGCGGCCCGGGTCGCCCCGGCCTTTCTGGCCGCCTGCGACCTGTGGCTGGTTGAGTCCAGCCCGCCCCTGCGCCGCCGCCAAGCCGCGGCCCTGCGCTCGCTCGCGGCGCCCAGCTGGGTCGACCGCCTTGAGGATGCGCCCGACGACGCGCCGATCATTCTTCTGGCCAACGAGTTTCTCGACTGCCTGCCGATCCGGCAGGCGGTGCGCACGGCCATGGGCTGGCGGGAACGCCGGATTGCGGCCGGGCCCGACGGCGCCCTGGTCTTCGTCCCGGGCCCGGCGATCACGCCGTCAGCGGCGACGCCCGCCGACGCGCCGTTGGGAACTGTGGCCGAATGGTCGGACGCGGTCGCCGACTTCGGCTCGGCGGTCGGCCGCCGGATCGTCTCCTGCGGCGGCGCCGCCCTGTTCATCGACTACGGGCGTGACCGGCCGGACTACGGCGACACGCTCCAGGCGGTGCGCCGTCATCGCAAGGAAAGCCCGCTGGCCAGTCCCGGTGCGGCGGATCTCACGGCGCACGTCGACTTCCCGGCCTTCCTGTCGGCCGCCCACGCCGCCGGCGCGGCGGTCTCCGCTATCCGCGGACAGGGAGAGTTCCTGGCTGACCTGGGAATCGGCTTCCGCGCCGACGCCCTGGCGCGCGCCCATCCAGACCAGGCGCCCCTGATCGCCCGTCAACTGGCCCGCCTGACCGCCGCGGACCAGATGGGCAATCTGTTCAAGGTGGCGACCGTGACCGCCCCCGGCCTCGCTGCCCCCGGATTTCACCTGTCATGACCCAACCGCCCATGCTCGTCTCGCCGCTGCTGGCGGCGGTCCCAGGCGTCCGCCACGGGTTCTTCACCCGCCGCGGAGGCGTCTCAAGCGGGCTCTATGACAGCCTTAATGTCGGCATCGGCTCCGGCGACGATCCCGCGGCGGTGGCCGAAAATCGCCGCCGCGCCGCGGCGGTTTTCGACACGCCGCCCGAGGCCCTGGTCACCTGCTACCAGATCCACTCCGCCACGGTGCGGGTTGCCGACGGCCCATGGAGGGAAGGCCGACCCCAGGGCGATGGCGTGGTCACCGCTCGCCCCGGCGTGCTGTGCGGCGCCCTCGCCGCCGACTGCGCGCCGATCCTGATCGCCGACGGCGAGGCGAAGGTGGTGGCCGCGGTCCACGCCGGCTGGCGCGGCGCCCTGGAAGGGGTGATCGCCGCGGCAGTCGCCGCCGCGGTGGCGCTCGGCGCTGCGCCCGAACGAATGGCGGCCGCGATCGGCCCTTGCATAGGACCCGCCTCCTACGAAGTCGGCGAAGACTTCCTGGACAAGTTCCTCGCCGATTCACCGGACCACGCCAGATTCTTCGCGCCCGGCCGAACGGTGGACAAGCGCCATTTCGACCTACCCGCCTTTGTCCTCGCCCGCCTGGGGCAGGCGGGCGTCGCGTCACGCGAATGGATCGGACACGACACCTGCGCCGAGGCAGACAACTTCTTCTCCAACCGCCGGGCTTTCCATCGGGGAGAAGCCGACTATGGGCGACTGCTATCTCTGATTGTGCTGGACGGTTAGGCCAAGCTAAGGAACCAACGCGGCGGGGCGATTGGCCGTTGGACGACCGGAGTTTGCCTCGGACATGACCCAAGGGCGACCGTTCACACGCGAACTGAGCCTAGCCGCCAGATTCGCGGCGGTGAGCATGGTGGGGTTCGGCGCCGACGCCGTGGGCCTGAAGGTCGGCCTGATGGCGGGACTTGGCGCGGAAGTCGCGCGGGTGGCGTCCCTGTGCATCGGTCTGCAGGTGACCTTCTTCCTCAGCCGCTGGCTGGTGTTCCGCAACAATCCGCCAGGCACTCTGGGTCGGCACTGGTGGCTTTTCATGGTCGCAAACACCTTCGGCAGTCTGGTCAATCTCGGCGTGTTCGTCGGCATGACCAGGGCGCCCTGGCCCGATCTCCCCGATCCCTGGCCCGACCCGTCTGGACCGTGGGTGGCGTTGCTGGTGTCAGCCGGCGCCGCCTATGTCGTTAACTACGCCGGAACACGCCTGTTCGTTTATGGCCGAGACCGCACCGCGATCACGGCAAGGCCGCCGGCCGCCATCGATTCCTGAGCCGGTGGGGCTTTGCCCTGGCCCGAGGCGCTGATAAAGCCTCGACCGCGCGGGCGTTCCCGCTCGAAACTTGGGGTTCTGGGATGGCGATGAAGCTGCTTGCCGGCAATTCGAACCGGCCGCTCTCCGAAGCCATCGCTCAGTCACTGGACCTTCCCCTGACCCGGGCCCAGGTCAAGCGCTTCGCCGACAACGAGGCTTGGGTGGTGATCGACGAGAACGTCCGCGGCGAGGACGTGTTCGTCATCCAATCCACCAGCTATCCGGCCAATGACAATCTGATGGAGCTGTTGGTGTGCATCGACGCGCTAAAGCGCGCCTCGGCCCGCCGCATCACCGCTGTCACGCCCTACTTCGGCTACGCCCGGCAGGATCGCAAAACGGGCGGCCGCACCCCGATTTCGGCCAAGCTGGTGGCCAATCTGATCACCCGGGCCGGCGCCGACCGGCTTCTGACGATGGATCTGCACTCGGGGCAGATTCAGGGCTTTTTCGATATTCCCACCGACAATCTGCAGGCCGCGCCTCTCATGGCCGCGGACATCCAGACCCACTACGCCAAGACAGACGAGATGATGATCGTCTCGCCCGACGTCGGCGGCGTGGTGCGCGCGCTATCCCTTGCCAGCCGCCTGAACTCGGGCCTGGCGATCGTCGACAAGCGCCGCAAGGGTCCAGGCCAGTCCGAGGTGGCCAACATCATCGGTGATGTGGCTGGTCGACGCCTCATCATCTTCGACGACATCGTCGATTCGGCCACCACCCTGTGCAGCGCCGCCAAATCGCTGATGGAGGCTGGCGCGGCCGAGGTGTCAGCCTACATCATTCACGGCGTGCTTTCCGGTGCGGCGGTCGAGCGGGTCAACGCCTCGGTGCTCAAGGAACTGGTGGTCACCGATTCCATCGAGAGCGACGGCCGTCTCGGATCCAGCGAGAAGATCCGCGTGGTCAGTTGCGCCTCCCTGATCGGCGAGGCGATTCGGCGCATCGCCAACGAGGAATCGGTCTCCAAGCTGTTCGACTGACCCGCGACAGGCCAGTCGGCGGGAGGTAGGCGGCCCGGCTTCACTTCTTGAGGAGGTGGCTTGCGCCATCCGAGCCGTCGCGGCGATAAGACCGCCCCCGCGCCCTCGCCACGCCGCCACGGATCGAAACCAGCAAACACATGCGACCTTCAGACGCCCGCCGCCGTTCCGGGGGCCGCGCCGCCCGCGCCATCCTGATTCTCGCCACCACCCTGACGGCGCTGGTCGTTCCCACCGCCGACAGTCTTGCGCGCCAGCGCAAGGCGCCGGAGGTCGTGGCCCCCCTGCCGCCACCGCCGCCGCCAGCCGGACCGGTTGGTCTGCCCGATCGGTTGCTCCAGGACGCCGCAGCCTATGACGGCTATGTGCGGGCGGCCTCCGCCACGACGCCCCCCTTCGCCGACGCTTCGGCTGTTTCGAAGGCCCTGAAGCAGGCGGGCGCCTATTCGGCCAAGACCCTGGTCCGCGGCGCGGTCGCCTATGGCGCCATCGCCGCCCTTGAGGACGCCGACTTCGTCGCCTCGATCCGCCAGGCGGGCAACACCCCCGACCATCGCCGCCAGATGGTCGGCTATATTCTGGCCAATCCCGCCTACGTTTCCCTGTTCGCCGACGCCGGGGCGGCCGCCGGCCTGGCGCGGGAGGCGATCGGGCCGACAAACCTCCAGCTCTACGCAACGGGCCGCGCGGTGAAGCAGTCCGCCTATGATATCCAGCAGCAGGCCTGGTCCAAGGCCCAGGTGGCTGACCTCCAGGGCCGCCTGTCCGGCGCAGAGGCCCAGGCGCTAAGCGACATGACGCCCGATCCTGACCGGCTCACGGCCGCCCGGCGGTCGGTGGCCGGCGTCGCGCCGATCCCCTTGCCCAACACGCCGCTTCCAAACAGCTCGGGCAACACACCGCTGATTTCCCATGCTCTCCAGTTGGCGGCGATCGCGGCCCTCGGCGAAGCGACCGACGACGCCTATGACCAGCTGGCCGCCTTGGCGGTGGACGACGACACCCAGGCCTGCCTGTCCGCCGCCAAGCGCAATTTCCATCAGTGTCTTGCCGTCGCCAGGCCCAACTATGAGGACATCTTCTGCATGGGCCAGCACGCCCTGCGAGACACCGGCGCCTGTCTGGCCCGAGCCGTCGGCTTCGAGGTTCCGCCAGAACCCCTGCCGCCGCCTGCCGCGGTCAAGAAGAAGGTCGTCCGCAAACACAGGGCCGGCTGAACGGCGGCGGGCGGTCGATTCGCCAGGAAGACATTGCATGACAGCGCCGTTGCGTGTATCGAGCCGCTCCATTTTATACGGAGCCTCAACGGGCTCCGCATTCTGTCGCCGCGCGCAGACATCTGGCGCGGCGTATCCTTTTGAGGCGTGGCCATGGCCGATATCATCCTGAACGTTCAAGTCCGTGACCGCGTCGGCACCGGCGGATCCCGCGCCACGCGCAACTCAGGTCTCGTCCCCGGCATCCTCTACGGCGCCGACAAGGCCCCCGTGCCGATCGCGGTCAAGGCCGGCGAATTCCGCAAGGCGCTGCACACCGGCAAGCTGCTGGGCCATCTGGTCACCTTGAAGTACGGTGAGGAACTCCAGCCGGTGATCGCCAAGGACGTGCAGTTCGATCCGGTCAATGACGAGCCGGTCCATTTCGACCTGTTCCGCGTCGACGCCCACGCCGCGATCCGCATCTCGGTGCCGGTGCATTTCCACAACCAGGAGGCTTCGCCCGGCCTGAAGCGGGGCGGCGTGCTGAACGTCAACCTCCATGAAATCGAGGTCATGGCCCCCGCTGACGCCATCCCCGAGGAAATCCTTGTCGACCTGACTGGCCTGGATGTCGGCGACTCGGTCCGCGCCGCGGACCTGATCCTGCCGGCTCGCGTCAGCGTCCACGCCCACCATCACGATGCGACCGTCGCCTCCATCGGCTCATCGTCAGCCATGGGTGCGGCGGAAGCTGAAGCCTAGGAGTCAAGGCTGGCGGGCTTCGCGCCCGTCGGCTGACCCGCCATGCTGATCCTGGCGGGGCTGGGCAATCCCGAGGCGAAATACGCCGGTAACCGGCACAACTTCGGTTTCATGGCGGTCGACGCCATTGCCGCCCGCTGGAGTTTCGGTCCCGAGCGCAAACGCTTCTCTGGCCTGGCGCGCGAGGGCGACATCCCGCTCCCTCAGGGCGGCGCCGCGCGCGTGCTGATTCTCAAGCCGCAAACCTACTACAACGACAGCGGCAAGGCCGTTGGCGAGGCCATGAGCTTCTACAAGCTGACGCCGGCCGAGGTGGTGGCGTTCTACGACGAGATCGATCTCGCCCCCGGCCGTTTCCGGATGAAGACCGGCGGCGGGGCGGCGGGCAACAATGGCATTCGCTCCATAGCCGGCCGGATCGGTCCGGATTTCCGACGCGCTCGTCTGGGAACCGGCCATCCAGGCCACAAGGACAGGGTGTTGGGCCATGTGCTGTCCGATTTCCACAAGGTGGACGCGGCCTGGGTGCGCGCCCTGCTCGACGCCTGCGCAGACGCCGCGCCCCTGCTGGTGGCCGGCGAGGACGAGCGCTATCAGACTGAGGTGATGCGCCTCGCACCCGCGGAAAAACTCGACCCCAAGGCGGCCGGCCGCCCGGACTTGTGACCGCCGCGGGGCGCCGCCATAGTCGGCTGAAGACCAACGGGGACATCAGGCGATGACGGAACGGACGGGCGGCTGTCTTTGCGGCGCGGTGCGGTACAGAATCAAAAGCGACCCCCTGGCGACGGCGGTGTGCCACTGCACCCATTGCCAGAAGCAGAGCGGGGCAATGTTCTCGACCAATCTGGTCGTGCCCGAGAGCCAATATGACCAGATGGGCGAGACCAAGGTCTATCAAGACAGGGGCGACAGCGGCCAGGCCGTGCTGCGCTGCTTCTGCGCCGCCTGCGGCTCGCCAATCCTGTCCAAGGCCGGGGTCATGCCGGGCATGGTGCTGATCAAGGCCGGGACGCTTGATGATTTCTCCGGCCTGACGCCGGCCATCGAGGTCTACGCCGATCACGCCGCCGCCTGGGTCGCCCCGGTCGCCGGCGCCCAGAGGTTCGCCCAGGGGTCGACCTGACCGCTTGGCGTTCTTTCGCAACGACACCGTCAACTGGCTGAATCTTCACTACGCGGTCCACGCCCTGGCGTTGAGCGGGAGTGAGGCGTTCCTGGCCTCGTTCCTGCTGTCGGCCGGCGTACCGGCGCCGGCGGTTCTGGTGGCCGTGGCGTCGATCTTCGCGACACGCTTCGTGATCCGGGCCCTGGTGCTGCCCCTGGCGCGACGCTTCGGCCTGAGGGCGGTGGTGATCGCGGGGACCCTGCTGTCCGCGGCCCAGTACCCGGTGCTGGCCATGGTTCATGGCGTCGGCCCGCCCCTGGCCGTCCTGTGCGCGATCGCCGCCGTCGGCGACAGCCTCTACTGGACCGGTTACCACGCCTACTTCGCCGCCCTGGGCGACCCCGAGCACCGCGGCCACCAGATCGGCGCGCGGGAAGCCGCGGCCACGGTGTTCGCCATCGTCGGCCCCCTGGCCACAGGCTGGACCCTGACGGCGCTAGGCCCGCGGGTCGCCTTCGGCGCCACCGCCCTGGTGATGGCGCTCGGCGTCCTGCCCCTGCTACGCACACCGGACGTGGCCGTGGCGGCCCGAGCGCCCGGCGCCTTCCGCGCCGCCCTGCCCGGGGTGCTGATCTATGCGGCCGACGGCTGGACCTGCGCCGGCTTCTTCTATGTCTGGCAGATCGCCCTGTTCCGCTCGGTTGGCGAGCGGTTCGAGGCCTATGGCGGGGCGATGGCCCTGGCGGCCCTGGCCGGAGCGGCGAGTGGCCTGGTGCTTGGGCGGCTGATCGACCTCGGTCACGGGCGACGGGCGGTATGGCTGGGCGTCGGGGCCATCGCCGGCGGTATCGCCCTGCGCGCCCTGGGCGCGGGCCATCCGGTTCTGGCTGTGATCGCCAATGCCGCCGGCGCCATGGCGGGCGCCCTGTACGTGCCCACGGTGATGACGGCGGTCTACAATCAGGCCAAGGCCGCGCCCTGCGTCCTGCGCTTTTCCATGGCCACGGAGGGCGGTTTCGACATCGGCTGCGCCGGGGGCTGTCTGACGGCGGCGGGCGTCCTGGTGGCCGGACTGCCGATCGCCTGGGCCATCCTTCCCGCTCTGGCCGGCGCGGGAGCCATGACCATCCTACTCAGGCGATCCTATCGGCCCGCGCCGGCCGCCGTCGTCGCCGGCTGAGGAACGGCGCCGGGCCAGGCCGCTTCAGGGGCGTTCAGGAAACCGGGCAAGCAGGGCGAACCGCGGCGCTTCCTCGCCGCCGATCACGTCCCGCTCATCCAGGCGCACCCACACATGGGCGCTTGGCCCGAGGACTTCGTCGTTGCGCGCGCCGTAGCAAAGGGTGGAATCCCGGCCGCGCCGGCGCAGCATGAAATGGGCCGCCAGGCCGCGCTCAAAACACAGCGGCGTCCAGGGCGCGCGACGGGCCACGGCGTCCACGGCCCAGCCGATCCGCGCGGCGTCGAGGTCCGCATCCTCCTGACGGATCCTGGCGAGCGGACGACCGGCCGTCGCCGCCAAGCGGGCGAAGGTGGTGAGCCTCAGCGCGACGCCGGCCACGCCGAGCCAGAGGGCCGCCTCGGCGGCGAGGATCCAGCGTCGCGGATCAGCCATTGACGCCCAGAGCCCGGGTGACGAACCGCCCAACCGCGACGCCCCGCAGCAGCCGGCGGCGATAGGCGTCCTCGGTCGCCGGCCGGATCCAATCCCCCGTCGGCCACCGGGCGGCCAGGACCCGAAGCGAGTCGATGTCGATCAGCCGGGCGGTCATCGGCGTCGCCGCCAGCCGGTTGAGATCGGCGGCCAGGGTGGCGCGGTCGGCGGTCAGGCCCTCATGCCAGTCCAGGGCCTGGTAGCCCCGGGTCGGCAAGGCCAGAAGGCTCGCCGGCAGGCGGTCGGCCAGAGCCCGGCGCGCCAGGGCGCGCAGCCTTCCGTCGGCGATCAGCTGCTCGACAGGAACCGAAAGGCAGAATTCGACCAGCCGGCGATCGGTCAGGGGGTCGCGGACGTCGACGCCATAGGTGGCCAGGGCGGCCTTGTTGGCCAGGCCAAGGTCCATCCTCGCCAGGGTGGCCAGGGTCCGGTCCCAGCGGCCGGCCGCGGGCGGTGGGGACGGCGGCAGGGCGGCGAGCCGTTCCGGCCGAAGGGCGATGTGGTCGGTCAGCCCGGGCTCGAACGTCCGCGACAGGCGGCGCAACAGGCGCCAGGCGGCGACCGGCAGGGCGTCAGGGAAGCTGGCGGCCAGGACGCCGCGCCAGCGCAGGGTTCCGCTCCGCCGGGTCGCCAAGGCAAGACGGAGCCAGGTCCGCCACTGTCCGGCCGCGGCCAGTTCCGGCAGAGCGTCCTGACCATCCTCGGTCAGGCCGAGGTTGCCGAAATCACCCGTCAGCAGCACGCGCACACCCCTCGCCCGGGCGGCGGCGTTGATGTCGTTCCACCAGACCTGGTTGCAGGGGTTGAGCACGGGCCGGCCGCCGAGCGCCATGTCGCGGTCAAGGTCCTCCAGGGGCGAGCGGCCAGACCCGCGCACAATCACGTGTTCGATATTGGCATGGAGCGTCGCGGTCGCCGCCGCGCCCGCGCTTTCGTCGCCATGACGACCCGGCGGGGCGCCGCCGGCGTAGCCTTCCCGAGGGGCGGCGGTGAAGGCGACGACCCGCCCGCCGGTCGGTCCCAGCAGGCGAGCGGCTGTGGCCGCCACCGCCGGACTGTCCCATCCGGAACTGAGGTGCGCACCGACGAGGCCGTCGGCCCCGCGCAGCTGGGCGTCCACCGACCGGTCGAGTTGCTCGCGCAGGGCCTCGGCGTAGGCCTCCGGCCTCCGAAGGGCGAGGGTCCGCCGCGTCGGCGCATAGTGAAGCCAGGACCGGACGCCCTCGCGTGTGATCCTTGTCACCCCGCCAGGTTCGACCCGCTCGATCCCGGCGAAGAAGGTCCCCGCGCCGGTCTCCGGCCGCAGCGCCAGGAACGCGGCGAGACGCGCTTCATCCGGAAGCACCGGAACCTCCGCCAGGGCGTGCAGACCGAGCGGCATGGACGCGAAGGCCGCCAGCCTCGCCGAGCGGTGGTAGTGGAGCGGCCGATGGCCGAACGGATCCCGTGCGAGCGTCAATCTGCTTGTCGCGGGATCCCAGATCGCCACGGCCCAGTCCCCTGTGAGGCGTTGGAAACAGTCCTCACGCCAGCGCATCCAGGCCGCCGCCAGCACATCCGCATCAGCCATGACCCGGGCGCGGCCCGGATCAAGATCCAGGTCGCGACAGAGGTCGCCACGGTTATCCAGCCGCAGGTCGGCGGTCAGGACGCCGCCGTCCGGAAGTCTCAAGGGCCCGGAATCGTGGATGTCTTCAGGGAGAAGCCGGAACAGCCGCCGGCCGAGGGAACATTCGGGGCCGTCCCATTGCGCGCCGGAATGCGGGCCAAACACCGCCTGGGCCGAAAGCATCCGCGCACAGCACTCCACGGCGTCGGGCGCGCCATCAAGACGCCAGGCCCCGGCGATCGCCGACACCCTAGCCCTCCCGACGCCGCGGCGGGCTCTCGACCGTGATCAGGTCCGCCGTCCTCAGATCCTCCAGCAGGTCGAGAACATCGCGACGGCAGGTCTCGCCGTCGACCTCATAGAGCGCCGTCAACGCGTCGCACACCGCCGCGATGGTGGATGGCGATTCGAGCAGGGCCCAGATCCGCGCCGCCACGGAATCCATGCCGTAACAGGCGCCCCGGGCGATATCGAGGGCCACCACCTCGCCGTCGATGTCCGCGGTCAGGGCAGCGTTATTGCGCCGCACAAAGTCCGTCAGGGCCAGACCGGACTTGTCGGTCATGGCCGGGTCATCGGCTCGCCCGAAAACCGGCCGACGAGGGCCGTCCCGCGGGAGCGAGGGGGCGTCGAAGGGGGGTGTCGATCGCGCTAGGACAGATGCAGGGCGTCATGGGGCGCGCGCCCCTTTGCCTGGGCGTCCAAGGCCTCGATCCGACGCAGGGTCGGACGCCGCCAAGGGAGACGGACGGGCGGTGTCGCCTCCTCGGCTTCGGCTCGCTTGGACGGTTTTGACGTGATCACCTTGCGGCTACCTCTTCGTGCGCCCGAAGGGCGTTCACGCACCGACATAAAGCCAGATTGCGGGCGTGAATTCAAGTCGATACGCCTCCGCCAGCCTGCTGGATCACAGCTGTCAGCAATCGCCTCGGCGTCAGGATGTCGTGTGCAAAGCGAAGCTCGAAGATCTCGCAGCGCCGCGCGAGGCCCACGCATTGGTCGAAAAGGTCGGCGGCTTTGCCCATGGCGACGGCCACGGGCCATCGGTAGACCTGCGCCACCACGGCCATCGCCGCCTCCGGTCCCGACAGTCTGCGAACATCGGGAACCGTCGAATCGCCAGGCCGCAGGATGTACAGTCGGGCCAGCGGCAGGGATGGTGCGCCGCGAAGAATCGGCAGGCTGAACTTGTCGATCTGATCGGCGATGCGAGCCGAATCGTCGGGGCGCCAGCCGACCAGATCGGCCGAATCGGGCCACAGCTTGATCCTTCGGAGACCTCGGTGGGCCGTCGGGGACTCGTTCCCGTTCAGGGTGACGGCGCACAGGTCGTCGGTCAGCACCCCGCCCCCCGCCATCCGGTGCAGCGCCGCCAGGGTGGACTTGCCAGCCCCAGATGGGCCAGCCACGGCGATGGCCAAACCGTCGATCTCAAGGACGGCGGCGTGCAGCGCAAGACGGGCTCTTTGATGACACAGGGCGCCCATGGCCGAACCCAGCAGAAACAGCCGCACGTCCCTTGCCGACGCCAGCGGAGCCGGATCGACCGTGATCCGCCGCCCGCCCGTCACCCGGAACCGGCCGGCGTCGGCGTCGAGCTGGAAGACGTCACGCCCCGCCTGCATGCGCGGCGGCAGGTCGACGGCGTCCGGCAACCGAGCGCCCACCGACCCCAGCCCGATCCGCAAGTCCGGCTCCGTCCCATCCGGCGCCGCCGCCGTCAGTTCGGGCAACGCCAGGTCCGAACGGAACCGCAGACCAAAGGCGAGGTAGTCCGTCTCGGTCTCGGTCTCGGTCTCGGTCTCGGTCTGGGCGGGATCGGGAATAGCGGCCTCCATGCCGGCAAGCGGTCGCGGAAAGACTGACCGGACGGCTCTCCTGGCCTATAGGAAAGCGGGCAAGCCTTGAAGACAGGCGTCCCGACGGGAGACTCGAACCTGACCCGGGCCCGATCCGCCTCTCCGCGCCCCGTTCCGCCGCCGCCGCCCGCATTGGGCGACGCCGCCTTCCGACTGGCCACGGCCTGCTGCCGACCGGCGGGACCAGACAGGGACGCCGCAGTCAGGGCGGCGGCCGCCAGCGTCGACTGGTCCGCATTCGCCCGTGTCCTGGCCCGCCACCGCGTCGAAGGGCTCGCTCACGAAGCCCTGCGCCAAGCCGGGGTCGAGCCTGCACCGACCGCCGCCGCCGATCTTCGCCGCGCCGCGCTGGAGATCGCCGCCGACGGCCTGCGCCTTGCCGCCGAATCGCACCGCCTGCAGCAGGCGCTCGACGCGGCCGGCCTCGCCAACCTGGTGCTCAAGGGCGCCACCCTGGACCAGCTGGCCTGGGGCCGCCTTGGCCTGAAGCGCGCCTGGGACATCGACCTGCTGGTTCTCCCCGCCGACGCCGCCGCGGCGCGCTCGGTGCTGGAAGGCGCCGGCTATCGCCTGATGGACCCCGCCGATGCGACGAAACCCGCGTTCGCCACCTGGGTCACCCTGTCCAAGGAAGCGGTGTTCCGGAAACAGGAAGGCGGCCTCACCGCCGAACTGCACTGGCGGCTGACCGACACCGCCCTGTTGCTGCCGGGTCTCTCGGCCGCCTCCGCGTGGCAGACCGTCTCCCTGTCGGACGGTCTCGCCCTGCGCACGCTCGCGCCGACCGAGCTGTTCGCCTACCTCTGCGTCCACGGCGCCACCCATGCCTGGTCGCGGCTCAAATGGCTGGCCGACCTGGGGGGTCTGCTGGCGGCGCAGGACGATGACGGGCGGGCCCATCTCTACCGGAGGGCCTGTGACCTGGGAGCGGGCCGGTGTCCGGCGTCCGCCCTTCTGTTGTGCGAGGCGTTGCTGGGCATCGCCCTGCCGAGGGATGTCGCCCTGGCCATCCGCGGCGACGCCGGCGCGCGCCGCCTGGCCAGCCTGGCCCTGGAGGCCATGGCCGGCGGGGGCGGGGCGGAGCTCGACGAACGGCGATTCTTCAACGACAGGATCGTCCTGTCGCAGCTGCTGTTCGCCAGGGGCTGGCGGTTCCGGTTCGCCGAGGCGACTCGCCAATCGGTCAGCCTGCACGACCGCATGACCCTGCGCCTGCCGCCGGCGCTGGGCTTCCTTTACGTCCTGGTTCGGGCCCCGCTGTGGTTCTGGCGCCGCCTCGGCCGGCGGGACGGCTTCAGGCGATCCTGACCATGCGCTTGCCGACGTTCTCCCCGGCCAGCAGGCCGACCAGGGCGGAGGGCAACACATCCAGGCCCTCAAGCACGTCTTCGCGCACCTTCAATTCGCCCGAGTCGACCCAGCCCTTCAGCCGCGCCAACGCCGCGTCCCTCTGGTCGTCGAAATCCGAAACGATGAAGCCCCGCAGGTTCAGCCGCTTGGTGACGATCAGGCCCGGCACGCCACGCGGACCCGCCCGGGGCGCCGCGCCGTCGTATTGCGACACCGCCCCGCAGCAGGCGATCCGGCCATGGGTGGCCATATTGAACAGGCAGGCCTCAAAGACGTCCCCGCCGACATTGTCGAAATAGACGTCGATCCCATCCGGGCAGGCGGCCCGAAGGGCGCGTCGGGTGTCGCCGGCCTTGTAGTCGACCGCCGCATCGAACCCCAGATCGCCGGTGAGCAGGGCGCATTTGGCCGCGCCGCCGGCGATCCCGACCGTGCGGCAGCCGAGCAGCCGGGCGATCTGACCCACGAGCGAGCCCACCGATCCGGCGGCGGCGGACACGACCACCGTTTCTCCGGCCTTCGGCCGGCCACACTCGATCAGGCCAAAGTAGGCGGTCAGGCCAGCGACGCCGTAGACGCTGAGCAGATGCGTCAGCGGGTCGACCCGCGGCAGTTTGGTCAGCCGCCTTCCCGGCAGAACCGCCCAGGTCTGCCAGCCGGTGTCGGCGAACACCAGGTCGCCTGGGACCAACCCAGCGAAACGCGATTCGGCCACCTCGGCCAGGGCCCCACCGGCCATCACGTCACCAGCCGCGAGGGCCGAACGATAGGTCGCCCCCTGCATCCACGCCCGGTTGGCCGCGTCGAGCGACACATAAAGCACCTTCAGCAGCACTTCCCCCTCACCCGGCGAGGGCCTTTCGACGACGGCGGCGCGGAAATGTTCCGGCGCGAGCTTGCCCGGGGGAATCTCGGCGAGGACGATCTGGCGGTTGTCTTGGCTCATGGC
>CAIQDO010000587.1 GCA_903870555.1 uncultured Caulobacteraceae bacterium | reverse complement strand
CGGCAGCTTCACCAGCCACTCACCCTTGACCCGCGCCCGCTGGGCGTAGCCGCCGTGCCAGCCCTCGCCGACGCCATAGCCATTCAGCACCACCCGGTCGCCGGCGGCGAAGCCGGCATGGGTCGAGGTTTCCACCACGCCAGCGAAGTCGATGCCGGGCGTGAGCGGCCAGGTCCGCACGATCGGCGCGGCGCCGGTCAGGGCCAGGCCGTCCTTGTAGTTGACGGTCGAGTAGTCGACGCGGACGGTGACGTCGCCGTCCATCAGGTCGGCGTCGGTCAGATCGACCAGTTGCGATTCCTGGCCGGCGTCGGTCTTGAACAGGCGAATGGCCTTGAAGGTGGCGGTCATGACGTCGTCCTCGCTATTGCCTGAAGGCTCTTTGGCCGAGCTATAGGCCGCAAGCCTCCCGACTGACAACGCGCCGTCGAGGTCAGGCCGCGCTTGCCATCTCCGCCACCTTGTCCCAGGTGGTGGCTTGCAGGCTTGGCCGGGTCTCCATCCGCGCCAGCCAGGCGACGATATTGGGATGGGGCGAGCCCAGGGTTTCCCATTCGGGGGTGAGGCTGAAGAACTCGACCTGCGGCGCCAGCATCAGGTCGGCGAGGGTCGGGGTTTCTCCCACAAAGAACGGGCCATCTCCCAACTGCCGCGCCAGTTCATCGAACACCGTTACCGCCCTCGGGAGGGCCTCCGCGATGGCGGCCTCGTCCGGGGTCAGACCCATCAGGCGAGGGCCGACGACCCGCTGAAAGGTGATGACCGAGCTGACACCCTGGAACAGGTACCAGTCGTTGACGCCCATCAGCTGGTCCATCTTCGCCGCGGCCTTGGGGTCGGCGGCGGTGAATGCGGGAGATGGCAGGATGCGGTCAAGATAGCGCAGGATCGCCTGGGTCTCGTAGACCAGGAAACCGTCGTGCTCGAGCACAGGCACCCGGCCGAAGGGATGGCGGGCGAGGTGGGCCGGCGCGCGGAACGTCCCAGGAGCGACCGGCGCGAGGCGATAGTCAGCGCCCTTCTCTTCCAGGGTGGCCAGAACGGCCCGCCCGTAGGGGCTGCCGGGGATGGAATGCACGATGAATTCGGACATGGCGCGGGCTCTCCTGTGGCCGGGGTCATGGTGCGGATGCCACCCGTTCATGGCAGGTCTGTCAATCGGCTCATTCGATCGGTACGAGTGACTTTCCGGGGAGAACAATGATGACCGAAGCCGCCAATGCCGCCATGACCGACTACTGGAACGCCGGCGCCGGGGAGACCTGGGCGCTGTATCAGGATCAGCTCGACCGGCAGCTCGCGCTGCTCGGCGCCGAGGCGATGCGGGCGCTTCCCCTGGCCCCGGGCCACCGCGTTCTTGATATCGGCTGTGGCTGCGGCGACACCTCCCTGGACCTCGCGGCGGCGGTTGGGCCGTCGGGGGCGGTCGTTGGCGTCGATATTTCCCGGCCGATGCTTGATGTCGCACGAGCCAGGGCTGTCGCGTGTCCCGCCGCTGAATTCGTCGAGGCCGACGCCCAGACGGCTGATCTCGGCGAGGGCGCCTTTGATGCCGCCTTCAGCCGCTTTGGCGTGATGTTTTTCAGCGATCCGCCGGCCGCCTTCGCCAACATCCGCAGGGCGTTGAAGCCCGGGGCGCCGCTGGCCTTCGTCTGCTGGCGGCCCTTCCTCGACAATCCCTGGATGCGCGATCCCATGGCCGCGGCGCGAGACCTGCTGCCGCCCCAGCCATCGCCGGATCCCCTCGCGCCGGGACCGTTCGCCTTCGCCGACGCCGACCGTGTCCGCTCTATCCTGGAGTCGGCGGGTTTCGGCGATGTATCGATCGCGCCGTACGACGCCCGCATCGGCGGATCGGGCGTCGAGCAGACTCTCGGCCTGACGTTCCGCGTTGGCCCCCTTGGTGTCGCCCTGCGCGAGCGGCCCGATCTCGCCGACGTCGTGGCGGACCGGGTGCGCACCGTGCTGACCCGCTACGAAACGCCAGACGGCGTGCTGATGCCCGCGGCCGTGTGGATCGTTACGGCCCGGGCCTAGGGCGTCACGATCGGGAAGTTCGGGTTCAACGGCTCGATCAGGTCGGTCAGGGCCTCATAGGTCGAGACGTCGCCCTCCACGGTGATGGCGCCGGACTCCACCGCCGGCCCGATCGGGGTCTTCAGCAGCAGAGACATCAGGAACATCGGCCGGGGCAGGCTGACGGTCAGGTCGGCGGCGGGATCCTGCTGGCCGGTCTCGTGGATCAGTACGCCATTGCCCACCGTGATCAGGTGGACCTCGTCGCGGTCGGTCAGGCGGACGTTGATCCTGAACGATTGCGCTGCGGCCTTGTCGGGATTGACGCGTACGGCGGCGAAGTCGAGCAACATGGAGGTGGTCGTCGCGGCCAGGACCTCCGGATTGAAGCCGGCGGGCGGCAACTGCGCCGGGCCGGTTCGCAGTTCCTGGGCGCCGGTCAGGTAGATGTTGCGCCAGGTCCCCGCCTCGGATTCGAACGCCATTCGCGTGTAGATGTCGGCCAGCAGGGCGCGGGCGCCGGCGAGGGTCTCGTCCGAGAACACCAGGTGATTGAGCAGGGTCGCCGCCCAGCGCAGATCTCCGCCCGCCACGGCCGCCTCGGCCTGGGCCTGAACCGCCTCGGCTCCGCCCATGGCCGCGACATACTTCTTCGAGGCCGGCTCGGGGGGGAGGGGATTGAGGTTGGCCGGGTTGGCGTCATACCAGCCGAGGTAGCGTTGATAGACCGCCTTGGCGTTATGACTCATGGTGCCGTAGTAGCCGCGATTGAACCACTGCCGCGCCAGCACGTCTGGCAGGCTGAGCACCTCGGCGATTTCCGTGGCGGTCAGGCCGTTGTTCATCAGCCGCACGGTCTGATCGTGCAGGAACTT
>CAIQDO010000586.1 GCA_903870555.1 uncultured Caulobacteraceae bacterium | reverse complement strand
ATAGATCTGTTCCGTCTGAAGGTGTCGGGCTCCTAGGGCCGGAACAGCTCCGGGCGGCGCAATCTCAGGGTCTGGACCAGGGTCAGCAGCTTGTGGTCGTCGATCCGGCCTGCGTCGGCCGCCGCCGCCAGGTCGGCAAGGGGACGCTCGATGACGGTGATGTTTTCGTGCTCGACGGCGAGGCCGCCTCCGGCGGCGATGCGGTCGTCCGGCGCATAGGACGCGAGGAACAGGCTCGCCCGCTCGGCGGACACTCCGGGACTCGGCCAGACCCGCGCGACGAAATCGACGGCGTCCAGACGGACGCCCAGCTCCTCAAGGGCTTCGCGACGTGCGGTGGCCTCGGGGTCGCCATCCTCGATCATGCCGGCGCAAGCCTCTTCCACGGCCAGTTCACCCGCGCGATCGAACGGCGGCGCGCGCAGCAGGCTGACGATCAGGGCGACGCGGGAGTCGGGATCGTAGGGGAGCACGGCCGCGGACTCGCCATGACTCTCCACTTCCCGCACGACGACGTGTCCGCCGTCGAGTCGCAATGTCAGGCGTTCCACGCGCATATAGCCCGCGTAGACGATCTCACGTTTCAGGATTTCAGGTTTCATGCATCCGCCGCGCCGATGAAAGAGCGGGCGTTATGGTCGAAAACCATGAGAAGGCCCACCCGTGACCGCCCGTTCGGGCGTATCGCGGGTGGGACCTCCAACCGGTCGAAAGGCCTTAGACGGCAGTCTTTGACGCGCGACGGGCCTTGGGGGCCGGCGCGGGGGGTGGAGCTTCGACGGCCTGACGACCGCCCTTGCCGAGACCCATGTTCTTGGCCAGGGCCGAGCGGGCCGCGGCGTAGTTGGGGGCGACCATCGGGTAGTCCTTGGGCAGACCCCACTTGGCGCGATAATCTTCGGGGCTCAGGTCGTACTTGGTGCGCAGGTGGCGCTTCAGCGACTTGAAGGTCTTGCCGTCTTCCAGGCACACCAGATATTCGGGCGTGATCGAGCGACGAACGGGAACCGCGGGTTCCTTCTTGGGTTCCGGTTCCGGGGCGGCGACCGACACGCCGGACAGCGCGCGATACACGGCCTGAATCAGGGCAGGCAGATCGGCAGTGGCCGTCTGGTTCTTCGAGACAAACGCGGCGACGATCTCGGTGGTCTTTTCGAGCGTCAGTTGTACAGAGTTCTCTTCCATGGGGATCCTCAGCTTGAGAGGAGGCAAGTGTTAAGCAAGGACTCGGGACGAAAACAAGGCGGCGCATCAAAATAATTGCTTTCGCAGCGTTGGCGTCAATGTCGCTTCCGCCGCGAAGGGATTCGGCCTAATGCCGAGTCTGTGGAAATCGGCGTCGTTGATCACGAGGATGCATGGCTGACGAGACCGCCCATAGCTACGAACCCAGGCAAGGTCATGGCCTGAGGCACGATCCGTTCAACGCCATCGTCGGCCCACGGCCTATAGGATGGATTTCCACAATCGACAGCAGCGGCGTGGCCAATCTGGCCCCCTACAGCTTCTTTAACGCCTTTAACTACACCCCACCGATCATCGGCTTTTCCACCATCGGCTGGAAGGACAGCGTCGCCAATGTGCAGGCCACCGGCGAATTCTGCTGGAGTCTGGCCACCCGTGCGCTCTCCGAGCAGATGAACCTGACCTGTGCTCCCGCCCCGCCGGAAATAGACGAATTCGACGTCGCGGGACTGACGCGAGCGCCGTCCCGATTGATCGCCGCGCCTCGGATTCTGGAGAGTCCGGTCAATTTCGAGTGCCGCCTGACCCAACTGATTCGACTCACCGGCGCCGACGGCGACGCGCTGCAGACCTGGCTGGTGTTGGGCGAGGTGGTCGCGGTCCACATCGATCGCGCCCTGATCAAGGACGGGGTTTATGACACGGCCGCCGCCCGGCCGATCCTGAGAGCCGGTCGGATGGGCGACTACGCCGAGATCACGCCGGCGGCGATGTTCGAAATGCGCCGGCCGGGCTGGCCGATTGCCGGAAGATAGGCTTAGATGAGTGTGGCCTTCACCCGCGAGGCCGACGCCGAGGCGGCGGCGGCGGACTTGCCGGACCGGCCCGTCTCGCCGCATCCCAATCTGGTCACCGAGTCTGGCCTCACCGCCATAGAGAGGGAACTGGCCAGCGCCCGCGCCGCGCGGACCGCCGCCCAGACCGGCGGCGAGGTCAGCGCCGACCGTACGGCCATGGCCCGCGCCACCCGCGACCTGCGCTACTACGCCGCCCGCCGCGCCAACGCCCAGCTGGTGGCTTTCGAACCCGGCCTCGGCCGGGTGCGATTCGGCGGCTCTGTCACGTTCGAGCGAGACGACGGCCGGCGGCAGACCTTTCGCATCGTGGGAGAGGACGAGGCCGATCCGGCCAGGGGCAGCGTCTCCTATGTCTCTCCCCTTGCGCGTGTCCTGACCGGCAAGCGGATCGGCGACACGGCGATACTGGCGGGCCAGGAGATCGAGATCGTCGCCGTCGACTGACGAGCGTTACATCCGTCGGCGAATCGCGTCCCACGCCTCGACGAGGCCGGCCCGGTGGGCGGGATCGGCGACGCCGATCAGGGCTTCGGCCCGCTCATCGAGGCCCGTGCCGCGCAGGTCGGCGACGCCATGTTCGGTGATGACAAGGTCGGTGGCGTCCCGGGGCAGGGACACGGTGGGCACGTCGAGCCGCGCGACAATCCGCGACAGACCGCGCCCCTTGGCCGTCGACGGCAGGGCCAGCACCGCCCTGCCTCCCGTCGATCGCCGGGCGGCGGCGGCGAAATCCGGCGCGCCGCCAAGGCCGCTGGCCAGTCGGCCACCGCGCCACTCCAGATTGGCCTGACCGAACAGGTCGACCTCAAGCGCCGAATTGAGGGCGTGCAGCCGTGGCGTGGCCGCCAGGACCGCCGCCCCATGGGTGACGGTGGCGTCTGCGAAACGGAACCGCCTGGCGGCCCAGCGCATGAACTCCTCGGTTCCGAGGGCCAGGCCGGTGACGTGGTCGCCGGCGGGATCGAGCGCCCCTGCCTCTTCCAACCGTCGATACCCTTCGGTCACCATACCCGATCGCACGACCAGACCCCGCCGATCGATCAGCTTGCCGACCGCCGCCGCCGGGGCGCCGCCGATTCCGGTCTGGATCGCCGCGCCGTCCGGGATCAGGTCGGCGATGCGGTCGGCGATCGTCGCCAGCTCCGCGCCCGCCTCTCCATCGGCGCCGGTAATGAAAGCGCCGTCGGCGTTAATCGCCAGGTCAATGGCCTCCCAGGGGATCGTCGGCCCCTTGGCCACCCGGGGCAGAGACGGGTTGACGAAAGCGATCCTTCGCCTGGCCCGCGGCCAGATCAGTCCCGGAAAGTCACTGCAGGGTCCAAAAGAACACCGCCCCTCTGCATCGGGCGGTGTCACCTGAAAAATGGCCAGATCGAACGGCGGGTCGTCGGCGAAGGCGGCGGCGATCTGGGAATAGGGCAAGGGCCGCACCCGCGCGCGGCCGACCTCGAACGAGGCCCGCATCGCCGTGGGCAGCAGGAAGGTCGTCAACCGCACGTCCGGATCCAGGGCGGCATAGTCGAACTCATTCATTCCCGGCAGCAGGCAGGACGTCAGGTCGACGCCGGCCAGGGCGCTGGGCGAGCCGGCCAGAACATCCCGCAACGCCAAGGGTTCGCCGACGCCAGCCTGAAGATAGACCGACAGCCCTGGCCGAAATTCGCCGATCAGACGCGAGACATCGGCCGGCGACACGATAGCGGTTTGGCTCACCGGCAATTTCCTCAGGCGGTCTTGTCGATGGTCAGAGCCAATTCGGCGATCATCGTCTGGCGAATGACGAACTTCTGCACCTTGCCGGTGACGGTCATCGGGAACTCGTCGACGAAACGAATGTAGCGCGGGATCTTATGGTGGGCGATCTGGCCGTCGCAGAAGGCGCGGATGTCGTGCTCGTCGGCGCTCTGGCCCGGATGCAGCCGGATCCAGGCGCAAAGTTCCTCACCGTAGCGGTGGTCGGGCAGCCCCACGATCTGAACGTCGGCCACCTTGGGGTGACGATAGAGAAACTCCTCGATCTCGCGAGGGAACAGATTCTCACCGCCGCGGATGACCATGTCCTTGATCCGGCCGACGATGTTGCCGTAGCCGGCCCGGTCGATGACGCCGAGGTCGCCGGTGTGCATCCAGCCGTCCTGGTCGAGGCACTCGGCGGTGCGCTCCTGATCATCCCAATAGCCGAGCATCACCGAATAGCCGCGTGTGCATACCTCGCCGGCGATGCCTCGTGGCGTGGTGGCGCCGGTCTCGTCGACGATCTTGACCTCAAGGTGAGGCTGCACCCTGCCGATGGTCGAGACCCGGTGTTCGAGGCTGTCCTCCAGACCCGTCTGGAAACTGACCGGGCTGGTCTCGGTCATGCCATAGGCGATGGTGACATCGGGCATGTGCAGCCGGCCGATCACCGCCTTCATCACCTCCACCGGACACGGCGAGCCCGCCATGCAGCCGGTGCGCAACGAGGAGACATCAAAGGCGTCGAAATCGGGATGACCGAGCACGGCGATGAACATCGTCGGCACGCCGTAGAGTCCGTCGCAACGCTCCGATTCGACGGTCTTGAGGGTGGCGTCGGGATCGAACACCGGCGCGGGATAGACCATCGCCGCGCCATGGGTCAGGCAGGCCAGGTTGCCCATCACCATGCCGAAGCAGTGGTAAAGCGGCACCGGCAGGCACAACTTGTCCCCGGCCAGCAGTCCCATCGCGCGGCCGACGAACAGGCCGTTGTTGAGAATGTTGCGGTGGGACAGGGTCGCGCCCTTGGGCGAACCAGTGGTGCCACTGGTGAACTGGATGTTGATGGCGTCGCGGTTCGACAGGCCCCGGCCGATCTCGGCCACCCTGGCGAGCTGGTCCGGGTCGCGGGACGCCGCGCCCTCCGCGACATCGCCGAAATCGAGCCAGCCTGGCCGGGGATCGCCGCCGATCTTGATCAGCACGCGCAGGCTTGGCAGGGCTATTGCGCGCAGATCGGCGGGTGGCGCGCCGGAAACCTCAGGCGCCAGGTCCTCGATCATGCCGATGTAGTCGCTGGTCTTGAACCGCTCGGCCGACACCAGCGCCTTCACCCCCACCTTGTTGAGCGTGTAGGCGACCTCGGAGCGGCGGTAGGCCGGGTTGATTGTCACCAGGATCAGGCCGGCGCGGGCGGCGGCGAACTGGGTGAGGGTCCATTCGGCGCAGTTTGGGGACCAGATGCCGATGCGGTCGCCGGGCACGAGACCCAGAGAGACCAGGCCGGCGGCCAGGGCGTTGGCGCGCCATGCCAGATCCGAGAAGGTCCAGAGGATCGCCTGCGGCGGCGAGATCACCGCGAGCCGGTCGCCCCACCGCGCCGCAGCCTGATCCAGCGCCTGGCCGAGGGTCTCTTCGAGAAGCGGCGGCTCGTCGGCGCCGCGCACATAGCTCAGGTCCTGGGTCATCGGCCGCTTGTCTCCCTGGGGCGCATCTCGCGGCGCCGGGCGCGCCCGTCAAGCGGCGTCGCTTTCGCGTATTGTGTAAATTTACGATGTATATTATACAACCGCCTTCAACAGGGGATAAGGGCCATGGCCACGATCATCAACAGACGGGTTTGCGCCGACATCGAGGGCGACTTCGTCGTCTTCCTGATCGGCATGAGGGTGAACAAGCCCTGGAAATTCTGGAGCTGGTGGCCAGTGGCCACGGCCATGCCACGAATGCTGATCGAACTGGCCAGGAAGCCGGAGTTGGGGCTGCTGCACGCCTACACACTTGGGGGATTCCCGGGCACGATGGTGGTCCAGTACTGGCGCAGCTTCGAGGCGCTGGAGGCCTACGCCAAGAGCCGGGACGCCGCGCATCTGCCGGCATGGCAGGCGTTCAACAAGGCCGTCGGTTCCAACGGCGACGTCGGCATCTGGCACGAGACCTTCCTGGTGAAGTCGGGCGGCTACGAGACCGTCTATAGCAACATGCCGCCTCATGGCCTCGGACTCGCGGGCAAGCTGGTGGACGCGGTCGGCGGTCGGCAGGGCGCCCGCGCCCGGCTGCGGGCGGGCCTTGCGCGGGAGACGCCCAATCCGCTAGGCGAGTGATGCGCCGACCGGCCATCCGATGATCCCGAACGGCGCGGGGGTGGTTCAATCCTGACCCGCGAGGATAGCTGAGCGTGCCGACCACCACCGACCACAGGACCATCGCTGACCTGACGGCCGCCCATCGCCCCGGCCAGAGCCTTGAACAGGCCTTCTACCTGCGTCCCGACATTTTCGCGGCCGACATGCGCCTGCTGGAGGACCGCTGGAGCCTGGCGGGCCATGTCAGCGAGGTGGCCGAGGCAGGCAACTGGATCGTTGCCGAACTCGGTGCGCAATCGGCCATCGTCGTCCGCGGCGAGGATGGCGCGGTGCGGGCGCTGGCCAACGTCTGTCGTCACCGCGGTTCGCGCGTCTGTGTGGAAAAGAGCGGAAGCGGCGCCATGCTCACCTGCCCCTACCACGCCTGGACTTTCCGGTTGGACGGCTCGCTGCGCGCGGCGCGGGAGATGCCGACGGGCTTCGATCCCGCCGCCCACGGCCTTTCGCCCCTGCCGATCAAGATCGTCGGCGGCCTGATCTTCATCAGCTTCGGCGACGCGCCGCCGCCGTTCGGCGCGGCCGAGGCCGCCATCGCCGCGATGACGCGGCTTTACGACTGGGAGAACGCCCAGATCGCCGCCCGCAAGACGTTCGAGGTGTCCGCCAACTGGAAGCTGGTCATGGAGAACTACCATGAGTGCTACCACTGCGGCCCGTCGCACCCGGAGTTTTCGGTGCTGCATGCCCTGGCCCGGCCCAACAACCGCACCTTGTCGAGCGAGCCCGACCCGCGCACCGGTCTGGCCGATTTCGAGGCCTGGGCGCCGGTCTCCGACGGCCGCGAAACCGCGCGAGTGATGCGCTCGGCCCTGTCCGATGGCTGCCTGACCGGCAGCCGCGACGGCCGGCCGATGGCGCCGCCGATGGGCCGCGCCGGCGCCCTGTGGGACGGCTGTTGCGTGTTCGGCGAGCTGGGTCTGCTCAGCGCCTTCCTGGCCTACGCCGACCACGGCCTGATCTACCGCTTCATTCCCCGCGCCGGGCTGGAGAGCGAGATCGAGGTGATCTGGCTAACCGCCGACGAGTCCGTCGCCGGCCGCGACTACGACCTCGAGGCGCTGACCTGGCTGTGGGATGTCACCAGCCAGGAAGACAAGCTGATCATCGAGCGCAACCAGGCCGGCGTGTCATCCCGCGCCTACCGCCCGGGTCCATTCTCGCTGATGGAGCCGGGCACGCGCGCCTATGTCGACCGCTACGTCACAGAGCTGGCGCTCGCCGTCGGCAAACCCTGAGGGACAGAACCATGGCCTATGATGCTTTGATCGTCGGCGGGGGCCATAACGGTCTGACCTGCGCCTTCTACCTCGCCCGCGCCGGCTACAAGGTGCGGGTGTTGGAGCGGCGCGGGATCGTTGGCGGCGCGGCGATCACCGAGGAATTCCATCCCGGCTTCCGCAACTCGGTGGCCAGCTATTCGGTGTCTCTGCTCAACCCAAAGGTCATCGCCGACATGGAGCTGGCCCGGCATGGGCTGAAGGTGGTGATCCGGCCGCTGTCCTACTTCGCGCCGACCGACGACGGCCGCTACCTGATCCTCGACAAGGACGCCGGGCGCTCCCGGCGCGAGGTCAGCAAGTTCTCGCCCCGGGACGCCGAACGGCTCGACGCTTTCCACGCCCACCTCGACGGCAATGTCGAACTTCTGCGCTCCCTGCTGCTGAAGACGCCGATCAACCCGGACGGCGGCGTGCGCGATCTGCTCAGCGGCCTGGGCCTGGCCAACCAGGTGCGGGGCATGGGCCTGAAGGGTCAGGGAGACCTGCTGGACCTGTTCGGCAAGAGCGCCGGCGACATCCTCGACCAGTGGTTCGAGACCGATGTCCTCAAGGGCTTGATGGGCTTCGACGCCACCATCGGCAACTACGCCAGCCCCTATACCCCCGGCTCCGCCTATGTGCTGCTGCACCACGTGTTCGGCGAGGTGAACGGGGTCAAGGGCGCCTGGGGCCACGCGCT
>CAIQDO010000585.1 GCA_903870555.1 uncultured Caulobacteraceae bacterium | reverse complement strand
GATCAGGTCATAGGCCTGCATGCTGACCGCCAGAACCTTCCCCGAATCGGCTCCTAGTTGGTTGACCCCCTGGATCGACCAGCCCGGATCGGCGCCGCCGAGAATGGCGCTGAACGAGGTGACGAACTGTTTCAGGCTGGCGGTGGTCGGCGCCGCGCCGAACAGGTCGGCCCGGTTGATCACATTCAGCGTTTGACCTTCATAGTCTCCCGCCGCCGAGAAGTCATTGGTTCCGATGTAGACCGCCTTGCTGTCGATCGCGAGGGTTGGATAGTCGGCGATGCCGCCGGCATGGGCGACGAAGGACGTCGACTGCCAGGGGCCGAGGGCGTTGGATGTGGTCGATACGGCGATCTGAATCGTGTCCAGGCTGGCGGCGAAGGATTCGACGATCCATTTGTTGGAAATCGAATCGTACAGGACCCGCGCGTCGCCGTTGCCGCTAGGCAGTCCGTTCGGCAGGGTCGCCTGCGTCTGGCCGGCCGCCGTCCAGAAGGCGCCGTCCGAGACCAGCGCGGTCCGGGCCCCCGTCGTCTTGTCGAACACCGCATAGCCGCCGTTGGTGGTTTCCATGAACTGCGTGGCGCCGACGGCGCCCATGGTGTCCGGCGGTACGAAACTGTAGCCGCCGTTCAGGGCGCGAGTGTCGTATTGCGTAACGCCTTGGAAGCCCAAGCTCGCTGAAATCGCGCCGGGATCGCCCCCCACGACGCCAATATTGCCGAGAGATAAAATGCTCCCGTCCACTGGCAAATCGTTCGGGCCGAGCAATTGTGCGCCGCCGTCATAGGCCAAGTAGCCGGGATCGCCATTGTTCGCGATCGCGCTTGATCCGATCAAGGCCAGGGTTGTCGCTCCAAGCAACACCGATTTCAGGCGCGATTTTACGCCGGTCACATGATTCATTGAGAACCCCTCTCATTTTTGCCGTATTCGCGTCATCCCGAGGCGCAAATGTGTTCGAAAGAGGCTCACGCGTTTGCAGGCGTGTGTCCAGCGAAATGTGTCGCAATCCGGCTATGGGGGAGGGGAGGGGCCTTTGGGAGCCAGCATCGCCGGCGGACATTTGCGAGGATGCAGTATATTCCGGTCAATACAGGAGCGCTTCGGCCGCGCGGTGAAAAGTAACGGCGGAGGTCTGCCCGCATCCTGTTGTCGCTGGGCGGTGGGTGACGAATCGTCACAGCCGATCGGCCTGTCGTCCGGCCCGAGCAGGCAGGGTCGGGACGTTGTCGCCGTCGGGACGGCCGGCTGGCCAGCCCCGGCGGCGAGCGCAATCAGCAGAAGGAGGCTCACGCCCCCATCGACTCAGGTGTGGCCCTGAACAGGTCAATCGACCCCTGGCTGACGGCCTGGGACAAGGCCGGGGCCTGGGCCAGGATCTGTTCGGAATAGACTCGCGCCAGGCCGATGCGGGTGCGCCAATAGTCCTTGTCGCCGACGCCGTCGGCGAGGTTGCGTGACGCCGCCAGGGCCCCCTTGGCCAGCATCCAGCCGCCGACAACGTCGCCCAGCAGCTTAAGATAGGGAGTGGCGCCGGCCAGGGCGTCTGGCTGGGCGTGGCCGCGGCGTTCCAGCATCCAGCCGGTGGCCGACTGGATCGCCGCCAGGCCGGCTTCCAGCCGGGCGCCGATGGTGTGCAGCCAGGCGTCGTCGGCGCTCTTCAGGGTCGAGGCGGTGGGGAAGATCTCCGCGACCAGATCGCGCACCGCCTTGCCCTTGCCGATGGCCAGCTTGCGGCCCATCAGGTCGATGGCCTGGATGCCGTTGGTGCCTTCGTAGATCGGCAGGATGCGGGCGTCGCGATAGTGCTGGGCGGCGCCGGTCTCCTCGATGAAACCCATTCCGCCGTGGATCTGCAGGCCCATCGACGCCGCCTCGACGCCCAGGTCGGTCGACCAGGCCTTGGCGATCGGCGTGAGCAGATCCTCCCGCATCCGCGCCGCCTCCCGGTCCACGGGATTGGTCGCATAGCGGGCCAGGTCGGCGGCCACGGCGGTGGACAGGCAGATGCCCCGGGCGGCCTCGATGCGCGCCTTCATCAGCATCAAGGTGCGGCGCACGTCCGGGTGGTCGAACAGTCGCGACGGCGAGGCGCCCGTCCAGGCGGACCGGCCTTGCTTGCGCTCCAGCGAGAACGCCAACGCCTGCTGATAGGCCCGCTCGGCGATCGCCACGCCCTGCACGCCGACCTGCAGCCGCGCGGCGTTCATCATGACGAACATCGCCGCCAGACCCTGGTTGGGGGCGCCGACCATCTCGGCCTTGGCGTCTTCGAACAGCATGGTGCAGGTGGGAGAGCCATGGATGCCCAGCTTGTGCTCCAGGCCGCCGACGCGCACGCCGTTGGCCGCGCCCAGAACCCCGTCGTCGGACACCAGGATCTTCGGCGCCAGGAACAGGGTCAGGCCCCGCGAACCGGCGGGGGCGTCGGGCAGGCGCGCGAGCACCAGGTGGACAATGTTGTCGGCGACGTCGTGGTCGCCCCAGGTGATGAAGATCTTCTGCCCAGTCAGGCGGTAGCCGTCCTCGCCATCCGCCACGGCGCGGGTCGCCACGCCGCCGAGGTCCGAGCCGGACTGCGGTTCGGTCAGGTTCATGGTGCCTGTCCATTCGCCGGTCACCAGCTTGGGCAGATAGAGGGCCTGCTGGCGCGGCGTTCCGTGGGCCGTGAGGGCCTCGATGGCGCCCAGGGTCAGCATCGGGCACAGGCCGAAGGCCATGTTCGAGGCCTGAACCATCTCGAACACGGCCAGTTCCAGCGCCTTGGGCAGGCCTTGGCCGCCGAACGCTTCGCCGGCCGCCAGACCGTTCCAGCCGCCCTCGGCGAAGGCCTTGTAGGCGTCGCCGAACCCGGGGGCGGCCCGCACCTTGCCGTTCTCAAGCCGGGCGCCGACGGTGTCGCCGCCTCGGTTCAGAGGGGCCAGCACATCCGCCGCGAACGATCCCGCCGCCTCCAGCACCGCCGCGGTGGTGTCGGCGTCGGCCGCCGGAAACGCGGTTTCGAGCCGGCCGAAGTCGGCCGCCTCCGTAAGGGAAAACAACAGGTCGCGAACGGGCGCTTTGTAGGTCATGACGATTCCTTCGGGTCGGGTCCTTGGCCGCGGGCCTATCTAGAACAATTTGCGCGGGCGCGCTAAGCCGGTGTTCGACAGCCGATGGGCTGGTTTCGAGGACCTTGTCCATGCGGTCAACTGCTTCCGGCCGATACAATGGCGTCGCCATGACTCTGCACTGGCTGATCGCCATCCTTCTGGTCGGCAATATCCTGCTGGCCTGGTATTTCAACACCCTCACCGGCCTGCCGAAGATCCCGCCGATCCAGGTCCACAAGTCGATTGGCGTCACCGTGCTGCTGCTCAGCCTGGTTCGTCTCGGCTGGCGCCTGGCCGTTCCCCCGCCGCCCTTGCCGCCTTCGATCGAAGGCTGGAGCCGGTTCGCCGCCGGCGCCGTCTACGTCCTGTTCTATCTGGTTATGATCGGCATGCCGCTGAGCGGCTGGGCCTTGTCGTCCGCCAGCGTCATCATCCGCTTCAAGCCGATCCTGCTGTTCGGCGCCATACCGTGGCCGACCATCACGGCCCTGTCGCACCTGCCCCCGGCGCCGATGAAACAGGCGCACGAGGCCTTCGTCGCCGTCCATGGTTTGCTGGCCAAGCTGGCCTACGCGCTGATCGTTCTGCACGTCGCCGCGGCCCTTCGCCACCTGCTGCTGCTGCGCGACGGGGTGATGGGCCGCATGGTTCCCTTCCTCCGGGCGCCTGCCGCATGAAACGCCTTGCCGCCGCCGCCATCACCGCCGCCGTTCTGGCGCTCTCCGCCGGCGCCGCCATCTCCGCTTCGGCGCCGGCCGCCTGGACCGTCGACAAGGCCGCCTCCAGCCTGCGCTTCACCTCCAGCATGGCCGGGGAGAGCTTCACAGGCGCCTTCCGCCGATGGGACGCCGCCATCCATTTTGATCCGGCCAACCTCGCCGCCTCCAGCGTCGCGGCCGACATCGACGTGGCTTCCGCCGTGACCGGCAACCCGGACCGCGATCAGGCCCTGCCCACCGCCACCTTCTTCGACGCGCCCGCCCATCCGCATGCGACCTTCGTCGCCCACGGCTTCACCGCCCTGGGCGGCGGCCGCTATCAGGCGGCCGGCATTCTGACCCTGCGCGGCGTCGCCAAGCCCCTGACCCTGCCCTTCACCCTGGCCATCACCGGCGCCCAGGCGCGAATGACCGGGGCGGTGTCGATCAACCGCCTGGCGTTCGGCGTCGGCCAGGGCGAATGGCAGGCCACAGACGCCATTCCGGCGACCGTCTCCGTCTCCATCGCCCTTTCCGCGCGCCGAGTCCCCTGACCGCCCTTATCGCCGATGTCGACGGCGCCGCGGCGGCGCTCCGGGCGGGCGGTCTGGCGATTCTGCCCACCGAGACGGTCTATGGCCTCGCGGGAGACGCCGGCGATGCGACAGCCGTGGCGCGAATTTTCATCGCCAAGGGCCGGCCCCGCTTCAACCCCCTGATCGCCCATGTCGCCGATGTGGACGGCGCCGAGGCTGTCGGCGTGCTGGATAAGCGTGCCCGCGCCCTGGCCCTGGCCTTCTGGCCGGGCCCCCTGACCCTGGTCGTCCCCTGCCGTCCCGGCGAAGCGGTTTGCGATCTGGCGCGCGCCGGCCTCGACAGCCTGGCGGTGCGGGTTCCGGCCCATCCGGTCGCCCTCGCCTTGCTGCGGGCGTTCGGCGGCCCCCTGGTCGCGCCTTCCGCCAATCGGTCGGGACGCCCCAGCCCCACCACCCTGGCCGATGCCGTGCAGGAGACGGGCGCCGCCGCCGCCGCCGCGCTCGACGGCGGGCCCTGCCGGGTGGGGGTCGAATCGACGGTGATATCCCTTCTTGACGGTCCGCCGCGGCTGTTGCGTCCCGGGGCGGTGACGCGCGCGCAGATCGAGGCCCTGATCGGTCCCCTGGCCGAGGCCGCGGGCGACGACGCCGCGCGTTCGCCGGGCCGCCTCGCCCGTCACTACGCTCCCGCGGCGCCGATGAGGCTGGAGGCGACAGCGCCGCGATCCGGCGAGGCCTGGCTGGCGTTCGGCCCCGCTCTCCAGGGTCCCGATATCTTCAACCTCAGTCCGTCCAGCGACCTCGCCGAGGCCGCCGCCAACCTGTTCTCGTTTCTGCGGGCCGCCGACGCCCTCGGCCCCGCGGCCATCGCCGTGGCGCCGATCCCGGAGTCTGGCCTTGGCGAGGCGATCAATGACCGCCTTCGCCGCGCCGCCGGCCACGTGGGGTGACGGCCTCGAACGGCGGCCCTAGATTGCGCCCATGACCGGATCCATTCCCACCGCGGTGCTAGACCGCCTCAAGGCCGCCGTCGGCCCGCGCGGCTGGAGCACCGATCCCGAGCGACTTGCGCCGAAGCTGGTGGAATGGCGCGACCGCTGGCGCGGCCACACCCCGTTGCTGCTGACGCCCGCGACCGTGGACGAGGTCGCCGCCGTGATCGCCGTCTGTGCCGAAACGGGAGTCGCGGTCACCCCCCAGGGCGGCAACACGGGCCTGGTCGCCGGCCAGATTCCCCAGGGCGAAATTCTGTTGTCCACCGAGCGACTGGCCGCCATCCGCGATGTCGACCGGCTCGACGACGTGCTGGTGGCCGAGGCGGGCGTCACCCTGGTCCAGGCCCACGAGGCCGCCGCCTCGGTGGGCCGTCGTTTTCCCCTCGATCTCGCCTCAGAGGGCTCGGCGACGATAGGCGGCCTGATTTCCACCAACGCCGGCGGAACGGCCGTGTTGCGTTACGGGACCATGCGCGGACTCGTCCTCGGGCTGGAGGCGGTGCTGCCCGACGGTCGGATCTGGAACGGCCTGGGGCGTCTGCGCAAGGACAATACCGGCTACGATCTCAAGCAGATGCTGATCGGCGCCGAGGGCACCCTTGGCGTGGTCACCGCCGCGGCCCTTCGCCTGTCGCCCCGGCTGGCCTCGCGGGCGGTGGCCATGGCCGCCGTCGCCGGCCCCGCCCAGGCGGTCGACCTGTTGGCCCGGGCCAAGGACGAGGCCGGTGGCGAGGTGGAGGCCTTCGAACTGATCAGCCGGCTCGGCGTCGATCTGGCCGTGCGCCACCTGCCCGGGGTCCGCGATCCCCTGCCGACGGGCGCGCCCTGGCTGGTCTTGATCGAGCTGGCCAGCGCCCGGGCCGGCGAGGCCGAGGGCGCCCTCGAACGCCTGCTGGCAGGGGCCCTGGAAGGGCGGGCCGTTCTCGATGCGGTCCTGGCCCAGAACGAGACTCAGGCCAGGGCCTTCTGGGCCCTTCGTGAGGGCCAGTCGGCGGCCCAGAAGCCTGAAGGCGCGGTCTGGAAACACGACGTCTCCGTGCCGATCTCCCGCATCGCCCGCTTCCTCGGCGACGCCGCGGAGGCCCTGGGCGCGCGATTCCCCGGCGTGCGCATCGACGCCTTCGGTCACCTGGGCGACGGCAACATCCATTTCGACGTCCTCGCTCCCGCCGGCGGCGACCAAGCCCGCCACGCGGCGGACCGCGACGCCGGCGCCCGGCTGGTCCACGACCTGGTGGCGTCACTGGGCGGCTCGATCAGCGCCGAGCATGGCCTGGGCGCGATGAAAACGGCCGAGGCGGAGCGCTACAAGAGCCCGGTGGAAGTCGCCGCCTTGCGCGCCCTCCGCGCGGCGCTCGATCCGGGGCGGATCATGAACCCCAGGGTGCTGTTCTAGATCAGGTTTCGAGCCCCGTCATCGAAACCGGGTCTTGCCTGCCTCATGAAACCGGGGAGCAGGCGGTGACGTGAGGGGGGGCGAACCCGACCTGTCCTCAGGCCGACAACTGTTCCAATCCCTGCCCTGCGGTCCTCGGGCCGAACAGGCCAACCGCGCCGATCACCACCGCCATGGCCATGGCGATGAAGGCGAACACCCCCGGCGCGCCGAAGGCGCCGAGTAGGGCGGCGATGACAAAGCTGGAAAACACTGTCGAAATCCGGCTCCAGGCATAGACGAATCCCACGGCCGAGGCCCGCATCCGGGTCGGATAGAGCTCGGTCTGGTAGGCGTGGTAGGCGTAGGACAGAAGGTTGTTGGAGAAGGTGACGCCGATTCCCAGGGCGATCAGGGCGGCCGGGGCGCTTTGGCCCGCGAACGTCAGGCCAAGCACCGCCGTGGTCGCCGCCGCCACGATAATCTGGGTCTTGCGCTCGAACCGGTCGGCGACCAGCGAACACAACAGTGGTCCTATTGGGTAGGCGGCGGCGATGGCGAAGGCGTAGCCCAGGCTGTGGGTCACCGAATGGCCGCGGGCGGCGATGAGCGACGGCGCCCAGTTGCCGAAGCCGTAGAAACCGATTGCCTGGAAAATGTTGAAAACCACCAGCATCAGCGTTCGCTTGCGATAGGCGGGAGCGAACGCCTCGGCCAGGCGCCCGGCCGGTTCGGCCTCGCGCACGGCCGGCCCCGGCCCGTCCGCCGCGCTTGCCGGCGGCCGGCCCTCCAGCCGTCGCAGGATGACGTCGGCCTCAGCTAGCCGTCCCCGGCGCTCCAGCCAGCGGGGCGATTCGGGCAGGCGGGCGCGAATCAACCACACCGCCGCCGCGCCGCTGGCCCCGAGAATCATCACCCACCGCCAGCCCGCGACGGCGAATGGGGCCAGGGGCAACAGGCGCCAACAGGCGAAGGCGACGATAGGCACAGCCAGGAACTGCACCGACTGGTTGACCGCGAAAGCCTTTCCTCGCAGTCGGGCGGGCGCGATCTCGGCGACATAGGCGTCGATCGTCACAAGCTCGACACCGATGCCGACACCGCTGACCAGCCGCCAAAGGTCCAGTTGCAAAGCCGTCTGCGAGGCCGCCATGGCCAGGGTGGCCAGGGCGTACCAGATCAGCGAGGCGGTGAAGATGGCGCGGCGGCCGAAACGGTCCGCGACCCTGGCGAAGGCGGCCGTGCCGATGAAAAGGCCCAGGAACGTCGCGGCGGCGAAGGTTGCCTGGTCGCTCTGCCCCAGCTGCCCGGCCTTGCCTGCATGGAAGATGCCGGCGTGGACCAGTCCTGGCGAGATATAGGCGGTCATCATCAGGTCGTAGAATTCGAAGGCGCCGCCCAGCGACACCATCAGGATCAGCCGCCACACCGGCCAGGCCGAGACCAGGGCGTCCAGGCGTTCCCCGGCCGAGGCGCCGCTCGCGCGGCATTCCCGAGACGCCACCTCTGCTATAGGCCCGGGGTCCTGCTCAGGACCTTGAACGACGGACGACGACATGACCAAACCCTTCTTCGATCTGCGGGCGACGCACAATCCTCACCGTTGGTTTCTGCCGCTGCACGACGGCCTGTGCGTCGGACCGCCCGGCCACGGCTTCATGTTTGGCGGCGTCGGTCTCGCGGCGGCCATCGGGGCCATGGAAGGAGCCTGCAAGCGGCCGGTGATCTGGGCCACGGCCCAGTACCTGTCCTACGCCCGACCGGGATCGATCGTGGACTTGGACGTGCGGGTGCCGGCCGACGGCAAGCACACCAGCCAGGCGCGAGTGATCGCCCATGTCGGTGACAAGGAAATCCTCACGGTCAACGCCGCCCTCGGCCAGCGGCCCAGTGAATTTTCGCAACAGTGGGTTTGGGCGCCAGAGGCCCCGCCGCCGGAGGACTGTCCCGAAAGCGAGCGGTGGCGGGAGGACATCGAGGATCTGCACAGCCAGATCGAGGTGCGGGTAGCCCGCGGCGTGCTCAACCGCGCGTCCAATCCCGATGGACCGAGCGACGATGGCCGGGTGTTGCTGTGGATCCGGCCGCGGGACGATCATGCCGTGGATTCCATGATGCT
>CAIQDO010000584.1 GCA_903870555.1 uncultured Caulobacteraceae bacterium | reverse complement strand
GCCCAGTACGAGGTGAACCTGCCCTTCATCTCGATGAACGCCACCGGTCCGCTGCACCTCAACATCAAGATCACCCGCGCCAAGCTCGAGGCCCTGGTCGAGGATCTGGTGTCGCGCACCATCGGCCCGTGCGAACAGGCCCTGAAGGACGCCGGGCTGAAGAAGTCCGAAATCGACGAAGTGATCCTGGTCGGCGGCATGACCCGCATGCCCATGGTCGTGGAAAAGGTGAAGGCCTTCTTCGGCCGCGAGCCCCACACCGGCGTCAATCCGGACGAAGTCGTCGCCCTCGGCGCGGCCATCCAGGCCGGCGTGCTTCAGGGCGACGTCAAGGACGTGCTGCTGCTGGACGTCACCCCTCTGACGCTGGGCATCGAGACCCTCGGCGGCGTGTTCACGCCCCTGATCGAGCGCAACACGACCATCCCGACCAAGAAGAGCCAGGTGTTCTCCACCGCCGACGACAATCAGAGCGCGGTGACCATCCGGGTGTTCCAGGGCGAACGCCCGATGGCGGCCCATAATAAGCTGCTCGGCCAGTTCGACCTCGTCGGCCTACCTCCGGCCCCCCGCGGCGTGCCGCAGGTCGAGGTCACCTTCGACATCGACGCCAACGGCATCGTCAACGTCTCGGCCCGCGACAAGGCGACCTCCAAGGAGCAGTCGATCCGCATCCAGGCCAATGGCGGCCTGTCCGACGCCGACATCGACAACATGGTCAAGGAAGCTGAGGCCAACGCCTCGGAAGACAAACGCCGCAAGGAGTTGGTCGAGGCGAAGAACCACGCCGACGCCCTGATCCACTCCACGGAAAAGGCCATGGGCGAGCATGGCGACAAGGTCGCCGCCGCCGAGAAGTCGGCGATCGAGGCGGCGATCACCGACCTCAAGTCGGAACTCGAAGGCGAGAACACCGAGGCGATCGCCGCCAAGACCCAGACCTTGATGCAGGCGTCGATGAAGCTTGGCGAGGCCATGTATCAGGCCCAGCAGGGCGCGCCGGACGGGGCCGAGGGCGCCGCGGCGGCCGATGACGGCGTCGTCGACGCCGAATTCGAAGATGTCTCTCACGACAAGAAATAGCTACGGACGGTTCCGGCGGGACCCCGGCGAGGCCTCGGCCCCGCCGGGGTCCCGTTCGTTCGAAGCGGGGGCGCGCGCTTCATCTTTGAACCGCACATATGGCCGAGATCTGGGGGTCCGACGTTTCGATGCGTGACTACTATGAAATCCTGCAGGTCGAACGGACCTGCGACGACACCGGTCTGAAGTCGGCTTTCCGCAAGCTGGCGATGGTTCATCACCCGGACCGCAACGGCGGTTCGGCGGAGGCCGAGGCCAAGTTCAAGGAAATCAACGAGGCCTATTCGATCCTGTCCGACCCCAACAAGCGGGCGGCCTATGACCGGTTCGGCCACGCAGGGGTCAACGGACAGGGTCCCGGGAACGGCCAGGGCGCCGGCTTCAACGATGTCCACGACATCTTCAACGATGTGTTTGGCGACGTTTTTGGCGACATGTTCGGCCGAGGTCAGCGGTCCAACGGTCCGGCGCGCGGCCAGGACCTGCGCTACGACCTCGAGATCAGCCTTGAGCAGGCCTACGCCGGCGCCGAGGTCGAGGTGAAGATCCCCGCCGCCATGGCCTGCGAGACCTGTGAGGGCACGGGGGCCAAGCCGGGCACCAGCGCCACCACCTGCGTCGCCTGCGCCGGCGCCGGCCGCGTGCGGCGCAACCAGGGGTTCTTCCAGGTCGAGACCACCTGCCCCCGTTGCGGCGGCGCCGGCCGGGTGGTTCTCGAACCCTGCAAGACCTGCGCCGGCCACGGCCAGGTTCGCCGCGAACGGGTGCTGCAGGTCCGCATCCCCGCCGGCGTCGACGACGGCTCGCGCATCCGCCTCTCGGGCGAAGGCGACGCCGGGGCCCGGGGCGGTCCGCGCGGCGATCTCTACATCTTCGTCTCGGTGCGGCCGCATGAACTGTTCGAACGCGACGGTCTCGACCTGCTGTGCACCGTGCCGGTGGCCATGACCACGGCCGCCCTCGGCGGCGAGATGGAGGCGCCCTGCCTGCTTGGCGGCGAGAACTGCAACGGCGAGAGCCGCATCAAGGTCAAGGTTCCCGAAGGCGCCCAGCCCGGCCAGACCGTCCGCCTGCGCGGCAAGGGCATGCCCTCCCTGCGCAACCGTCAGCGCGGCGACCTGATCGTCCAACTCGAAGTCGAGACCCCCACCCGCCTCACCGCCCGCCAGAAGGCCCTGATGCGCGAGTTCGCCGAGCTCAGCGGCGACCACCAGAACCCCCGGTCGGCCAATTTCTTCCGCAAGGCCAAGCAGTTCTGGGAAGACGTCACCGGCGTCGACAGCCGCGGCTGAGGGGCGGGGGCGCCGCTCACACGCCGCGCATCAGACTCCGGATGTCCTCCCACCGGTAGGCGCTCTCGCTGAGGTCGCCGCCCCAGCCGCGCACGGGTCTTTCATCGACCCGCACGCCGCCGAGATGGGCGTAGAAGGCGCGGGCCGGGGCGTTGCCGTTGAGCACCCACAGCTGCAGGCTGCTGGATCCACGATCGGCGAAGGCCCGGGCGGAGGCGGCCAGCAGCCGGCGGCCCAATCCCTTTCTCTGGGCGTCGCGAACCACATAGAGGGTGAAGACCTCGGCGACCGGCGCGCCTTTCGTCAGCCGGCCGGCGGCGTAGCCGACCAGGCCCGACCGGCCCTCGGCCGCCAGCACCACATCTCCGGCCTGGGCGGCGGTGAGCTGCGCGCGCCAGCGGCGGGCGTGCAGCCGCGCCTCCATCCGGTCCAGATAGGCCGCCGGCAGCAGGCCGGCGTAGGTCTCGCGCCAGGCCCGCACATGAACCTCGGCCAGCTCCAGGGCGTCGCCAGGGCCGGCCGGAACGATGAAGACGTCATCGAGGCGTTGCATCGCATAAGTTTGGCGCCGCGCCGCGAAAGGTCAACAGGCCCGGTCGGGTTCACGGGACGGCTGACTCCGCGGCCCGGGCGCTATAGCGTCGGGTCATGAACGCACCCGCCCTGATTCCGGACGACACGCCGACGGCGGCGGGGGCCACGCCGGTGATGGCGCAATATTTCGACGCCAAGGCGCGGCAGCCCGACGCCCTGATCTTCTTCCGCATGGGCGACTTCTACGAGCTGTTTTTCGATGACGCGGCCCGCGCCTCGGCCGCCATCGGCATCACCCTGACTCATCGCGGCACCCACGCGGGCCAGCCCATTCCCATGGCCGGCGTGCCTGTCCACGCGGCCGAGGCCTACCTCGCCAAGCTGATCCGCGCCGGTTTCAAGGTCGCGGTCTGCGAGCAGATGGAAGACCCCGCCGAAGCCCGCAAGCGCGGAGCCAAGTCGGTGGTCCGCCGCGACCTGGTGCGGGTGGTGACGCCTGGCACCCTGACCGAGGACGGCCTGCTCGACGCCCGGGGCGCCAACCGTCTGGCGGCCATCGGCCTGCGCGGCGGCCAGGCGGCCCTGGCCAGCGTCGAGCTGTCGACCGGCGAGGTCGATTGCCTGACCCTCAGCCCCGCCGGCCTGGCTTCGGCCCTGGCCGCCCTTCGTCCCTCGGAAGTGCTAACCCCCGACCGGCTGTTCGCCGATCCCGTCGTGGGCGAAGCGCTTCGCAACTGCGGCGCCTATGTCCAGCCCATGGCCAGCGCCCTGGCGGAGCCCGCCGCCTCGGAGGCGCGTCTCAAGCGACTCTATGGCGTCCATACCCTCGACGGGTTCGGCGTGTTAAGCGGCGCCGAGATCGCCGCCCTCGGCCTGATCGCCGCCCACCTCGACATCACCCAGGCCGGCCGCCTGCCGGTGCTGCGGGCGCCGCGCCGGGCCAGCGAGAGCGAGGTGATGGCCATCGATCCCGCCACCCGCGCCAGCCTGGAGATCGAACGCACCCTGTCGGGCGGACGGGAAGGCTCGCTGCTGGCGGCCATCGACCGCACCGTCACGGCCCCGGGCGCCCGTTTGCTGGCGGCGCGTCTGTCGCGGCCGCTGCTGGACGTCGACGCGATCGACGCCCGTCTGGACGCCATCGCCTGGTTCCTCGACCACCGCGCGGCCCGCGAGGCCTTGCGCGGCCGGCTGAAGGGCGCGCCGGACATGGCTCGGTCCCTGTCGCGGCTGGCGCTCGGACGCGGCGGCCCGCGTGATCTCGCCTGCCTGGCCAGCGGCCTCGCCACTGGGCGCGCCATGGCCCAGGCGCTCGGCGGTCAGGACGACGCCCTGGCGCCACTCCCGCCGGAACTGGCCGGCGCGCTCGCCGCCCTCGATCTGGACGCCCTTCCCGCGCTGGCCGATCTGCTGGACACCCTGGCCACGGGCCTGTCCGACGAGCCGCCGGCCCTGGCTCGCGACGGCGGCTTCGTCGCCCCCGGCGTGTCGGGCGATCTGGACGCCACCCGCGCCCTGCGCG
>CAIQDO010000583.1 GCA_903870555.1 uncultured Caulobacteraceae bacterium | reverse complement strand
GGCCGACACCATGACCAAGGTCCGTGTGCTCTCCGACATTCCGGTCACCGAGCGGCCGAAGGTGCGGGTGATCGACACCCAGGGTCCCTGGTTCAAGGCCCTGATCGAACGCACCAGGTCGGAGAAGGTCGTGGATTTCTCCCTCTGTGACATCGAACTTCCATCCCAGATAAAGTGAGCCCCATGTCCGACACCCTGATCATGACCCTGCCTACCGGCGCGGTCACCATTCGTCTTCGTCCCGATCTCGCGCCGGGTCACGTCGCCCGCATCACCGAGCTGGCCAATGAAGGCTTCTACGACGGCGTGGTGTTCCACCGCGTGATCGCCGGCTTCATGGCGCAGGGCGGCGACCCGACCGGCACGGGCGGCGGCGGCTCCAAGAAGCCGAACCTCAAGGCCGAGTTCTCCAGCGCGCCGCACAGCCGTGGCGTCTGCTCGATGGCCCGCACCTCGGCGCCCCATTCGGCCAACAGCCAGTTCTTCATCTGCCTGGCCGATTCCAACTTCCTCGACAACCAATACACGGTGTGGGGCGAAGTGATCGAAGGCATGGAACACGTCGACGCCCTGCCCAAGGGCGAGCCGCCGCGTCAGCCGGGCAAGATCGTGTCAATGAAGGTCGCCGACGCCTGACGACATCGGTTTCCTCCCCCGTTTGCCGTCGAAAATGAAACCGACGGCGGCGGAGAATTGGAACAACGAGGCGAGGCGGCGGCCCACGCGGTCAAGGTCGCCGCGGTCAGGGTGCGGTGACCTGACGTCCGTTGCGCAGGAAGGGGATTGCGTTGCGCCGTAGGTGACGGGTCCCCGGGTCCAGGACGGCCTCGGCGGTGTATTGCGCCAGATAGACGCGGCGGAGGCTGGTGGTGGTGTTGGCGCCGGTGGCGTGCAACAGCCGGCTGGAGAAGGCGACGACGTCGCCGGCCTTCGCCTCGATGGCATACCCCGGAGTATCGGCCGGCCAGGCCGTCAGGTCGTTGGTCACGGGTTGCCTCTGGTGGTGGAGAACCTTGTCGCGGGACTCCGGAACCTCCGGGAAGGACAGGACGCGGACCGTGCCGTTGTCGACGGTCACGTCGTCCAGGGGGCACCAGCACGTCAGATAGGGCAGGTGATCGGTCGGGCCGCCATTGCCGACCATATAGCCGGAATCCTGGTGCCAGCCGAACGGCAGGCCAGTCTCCGGTCCTTTCACGACGAACTGGTCGAAGAAGAAATAGGCGTCGTCACCCAGGGTCGCGCGGCAGACCTCGGCCATGGCGGCGCCGAGCAGGATGGCGCGCAGCGCGGGGGTCTCGCGCTGGCACTCATTGGCGAAATAGCGCCTGCCGCGATGGGTGATGCCCAGGCTGTCAACGCCGGCCGCGTCCATCCGCGCATCCTCCCGGGCGACAAACCGGCCGCAGGCGTCCCGCAGGGTCGCCAGGGCCTCACCCGCCAGCAGGCCTTCGAACACGGCATACCCCTGCTCGGCGAACTGCCGACGCTGTATTGAAAACGACATCAAGGCCTCCCTCTTTGACGGACCAACCACGGCTAGGGCCACTCGCGCCAGTTGGAAAATCTGTCAGAGCCGTTAGCGATGGCTTGCAACGGTTCGCGCTGGAGGATTTGCTCATGACCCTGTTCCGCCGCGCGACGCTCGACCGTCCGCCCCTGTTCCACCTCGCCGGCCGCGACGGCGCGCAGCTTCGGCTCGAGAGCGACACCGGCGCCGTGGCCCTTGTTCTGGTGCTGGAGGAGGACATCCTGCGCCTGG
>CAIQDO010000582.1 GCA_903870555.1 uncultured Caulobacteraceae bacterium | reverse complement strand
CGCCGCGACGGCGCGGCGGCCATAGCCGAGGCGGTGATCCCGGCGCACAGGGCGCTTTTGGCCTTTCTGCGGCAGACCTACATTCCTGGGGCCAGGACGGCGCTGGGCGCCGACTCCCTGCCCGGGGGCCGGGACTACTACCAATCCAAGATCCTGGAGTTCACCACTCTCGACTGGACGCCCGAGCGGATTCACCAATATGGCCTGACGGAAATGGCCGAGATCCGTGGTCGCATGCAGGGCGTCCTGGCCGAGGTTAAGTTCGACGGCGGACTTCCCGCCTTTCTCGACCACCTGCGCCGGGACCCGAAGTTCTATGTCTCAACCCCTCAGGCCCTGCTCGATCGCGCCGCCTGGATCGCAAAGACCTTCGACGGCAACGCGGGCGACTGGTTCGGCCGTTTGCCTCGCCGGCGTTTCGCCATCGTGCCCGTGCCGGACGACATCGCCCCGTTCTACACCGCCGGGCGTGGGGGGCCGGGCGTCTACCTGGTCAACACCTACGACCTTCCTTCGCGCCCTGTGTACGCCCTGACCGCGCTGACGTTGCACGAGTCGGCGCCGGGCCATGCGTTCCAGATGCCCTTGGCGCAGGAGAACACTGGCCTGCCGGCGTTCCGGCGCGAAACCTACATCTCCGCGTTCGGCGAAGGCTGGGCGCTCTATTGCGAGCGTCTGGGCGAGGAGATGGGCATGTATCAGACGCCCTACGATCGGTTCGGCATGCTCAGCTACCAGGCTTGGCGCGCCGCGCGTCTGGTGGTGGACACGGGCGTCCACACCCAGGGTTGGACCCGGGAGCGGGCGGTGGCCTATCTCGCCGACAATACCGCCCTGTCGGATCATGAGATCGGCACCGAGGTCGACCGCTATATCGCCTGGCCGGGTCAGGCCCTGGCCTACTATCTCGGCCAGATGACCATCCTGGCCGCGCGTCGGAAGGCCGAGGCGGCCCTGGGGCCGAAGTTCGACATCCGCGCCTTTCACGACACGGTGCTGCAACTGGGATCGGTGCCCATGCCCGTTCTGACCGCGCGCATCGACCGGTTCATCGCCGACGGCGGTCCTTCCCCATATGGCCGCGATGGCTGAACGGCCCCGCATTCTGTCCTTCGAGGATATCGATTCGACCAACGCCGAGGCGCGCCGGCTGGCCGAGGCCCATGAGGCCGGTCCGTTGTGGATCACCGCCCGTCGCCAATCACTTGGCCGGGGCCGTCGTGGGCGTTCCTGGGAGACGGGGGAGGGCGCCCTCGCCGCGACCTATCTGTTCGTCAGCCCCAAACCGCCGGCGGAGGCCGCGCAGGTGTCGTTCGTCGCCGCCCTGGCGCTGGCCGACCTCGCCGGCGCCTTCGTCGATCCGACCCTTGTGACCCTCAAGTGGCCGAACGATCCCCTGATCGCCGGACGCAAGACGGCCGGAATTCTGGTCGAATCCGGCGCGATTCCCGGCGGCGGATTGTGGCTGGCGGTGGGCTGTGGCGTGAATCTCGCCGAGGCGCCGATGGACCTCAACCGCCCGGTGACGGCCTTCGCCGACCATATGGCCGGAGGCGCGCCGCCGAGTCCCGAACGCGCCCTGGATGTGCTCGCGGGCGCCATGGACCGTTGGCGGACGGTTTGGGAAACCGACGGATTCACACCGATCGCGGCGGCCTGGACGCGGCGCGCTCACGGCCTCGGCGAACCCTGTGTCGCGCACCTCGCTAATGAAACCCTGCGAGGGGTGGCGGAGGGGCTGGACCCCGACGGCGCGCTAAGGTTGCGCCTGGAGGATGGCGCCGTGCGGCGGATCACGGCGGGCGACGTGTTCTTCTAGGACGACGGCGGCGTCGGCGGCGTGTATAGCGCGGCCTTTCGTTTCGTCGGCGCCACAAGGATCCCGATGCTACTGG
>CAIQDO010000581.1 GCA_903870555.1 uncultured Caulobacteraceae bacterium | reverse complement strand
GACCTGACCTGGTCGGCGGGCGCGCTCTCGGGTCCCGCCGCCTTCGCCGAGGCCAGGGTGACGCCAGCCGACATCAAATACGCCTCGATCTACGACAGCTTCACCATCACGGTCCTTATGCAACTCGAGGACCTCGGCTTCTGCGCCAAGGGTCAGGGCGGCCGGTTCGTCGCCGACGGCAATCTGATCTCGGGCGTTGGCAAGCTGCCGTTCAACACCGACGGCGGCGGCCTGTGCAACAACCACCCGACCAACCGCGGCGGCATCACCAAGGTGATCGAGGCGGTGCGCCAGCTGCGCGGCGAGGCCCATCCGAAGGTGCAGGTCCCGTCGTGCGACCTGGCCATCGCCCACGGCACCGGTGGGGTGCTGGGCGCGCGGCACGGCGCCGCCACCCTGATCATGGAACGGGAGTAGCCAGATGAGCCGCAAGATCCCCGCGCCGGCCGTCAACGCCGAGTCCAAGCCGTTCTGGGACGCCGCCGGCGAAGGCCGGTTCCTGATCAAGCGCTGCCGCGCTTGCGGCCAGGCGCATTGGTATCCGCGCCTGGCCTGCCCGCTGTGCTTCAGCGACCACACCGTCTGGGAGGAGTCGCCGGGCGAAGGCGTCGTCTACACCTTCAGCGTCATGCGGCCGACCTCCCCGACCCCGTTCGCCATCGGCTATGTCACCCTCGACGAGGGTCCGTCGATGCTGACGAATTTTGTCGACTGCGACTTCGCCACACTGCGCATCGGCCAGAGGGTGAAGGTGCGCTTCCAGCCCACCGAAGGCGGCGCGCCGGCCCCGGTGTTCGCGCCAATCTAAACACCGACTGATGGCGTCCGCCTGCCCAGAGATCGAGCAACGTAACGAAACTGTCGCGTCTGTTACAAAAAAGCTTCGAAAATCTCGGTCATAAGTCACTCCTGAAATGGACCGACTCGCAGCAACGGTCCGTGGGGAACAGCAATGACCTTCAAATTCCGTCTCTCGGCCGGCGCCGCCGTTTGCGTGATCGCCGCCTCGATCAGCCCCGTCGCGGCCTACGCCCAGCAGACGACGGCCGCCATCCAGGGCGTGGCTGTGGACGAAAAGGGCCGCCCGGTCGGCGACGCCTCCGTGACGGTGATCTATCAGCCCAGCGGCGCCAAGGTGTCGACCAAGGCCAACGCCGCCGGCCAATTCGACCTGCGCGGCCTGCAGGTCGGCGGACCCTATACGGTGTCCGGCGGGGCGCCCGAACATGAGACTCGCGCGGTCGACAATCTCTATCTCAGCGTCGCTTCGTCCGAGCGCGTGACGCTCACCCTGCCCGCGACCAATCGGGTCGCCGAGGTGACGGTGACGGCGCCGAAAGCCTCGAAGGCCCTGGTGGCCGACGTGGGTTCGCGCACGACGATCCGCGCCCAGGCCATCGAGGCTGTCGTCACACCCAAGCGCGACCTGCGCGACGTCGGCCGTCGCGACCCCCTGGCCAGCCTCGACTTCGTCACCCGCGGCACTGGCCCCACAGGCGGCCTGTACATCGCCGGCTCCCTGCCGCGGACCAACCGCATCACCATTGACGGCGTGCGCAGCCAGGACGACTTCGGCCTGAACACCGGCGGCCTGTCGACCAACCGCGGTCCGATCTCCCTGGCGGCCATCGAGCAGGTGGCGGTGCAGGACGCTCCATTCGACGTGGAGGAGGGCGACTTCACCGGCGGGGCGTTGAACGTGATCACCAAGGCCGGCGGCAACACCTTCCACGGCGAGGGCTTCGGCTTTACCCGCACCGGCCGCTGGGTCGGCACACAACTGCCGTTCACCGCCGTGACGGTCGACGCCAATGGCAATATCAGCGGCCCGGCGTCGGGCACGCACAAGGTGGTCAACAAGATCCACGAGTCCAACGAAGGCGGCTTCCTGTCCGGCCCGATCATCAAGGACAAGCTTTTCTTCGCCCTATCCTACGAGCGCTATGACAGCATCGACCTGACCGCCGCCGGCCCGCTCGGCCAAGGCTTCGCCACCTCGTTCAGCCCGCTGCCGGGCATATCCACCGGCGCCGGCGCCACCGCCGCCGACATCGCTTCGGCGATCAGCGGCTGGAACGGCTACGCGGGCTCCTCGAAACTGACACCCGGCGTGGTCTCGCGCACCTTTCCGATCATCGACGAGAAGGCCTCGGCCCGGATCGACTGGAACATCGCCGACGGCCAGCATCTGTTCGTCACCTGGCGCGGCGCCTTCTCATCGGTGGAAAAAGCCCGATCGACGAGCACGACAGGTATCTTCCTCGACACCAACACCTACGCCCAGCCGGAAACCGAGAACAACTTCTCCGGACAGTTGAACTCCAAATGGACGGAGCGGCTGTCGACCGAAGCGCGCGTCTCCTACCGGGACTATGTGCGCGGCCAGACCCCGCCGGAAGGCCAGGGCTTCTCGCAGTTCACCATCTGCGGCGATCCGCTCGATGCCGGCGCCACCTTCAGCTGCAGTTCCGGCGTACCGTCGATTTCGTTCGGCCCGGACCAGTTCCGTCAGGCCAATGTGCTCAACACCAGTGACCTGGCCGCGGAGTTCGTCGCCAACTACCGTTTCGGCGAGAACCACCTGCTGAAATTCGGCTACCAGTACAAGGGTATCAAGATCTATGACCTGTTCGTGCAGCAGGCTCACGGGGTCTACTATTTCGACTCGGTCAGTGATTTCGCCGCTGGCAAGGCCAATCAGTTGGCCTTCGGCAACGCCTTCTCGGGCAAGGCGACGGACGCGGCTGCGCAGCTGAACTATCAGGTCCACACCCTGTTCGCCCAGGACACGGTCGACGTCACCCGCGACCTGACCCTGAACTACGGCCTCCGCTACGACATCTACGGCACGAGCTCCACGCCCCTGGGCAACGCCAACTTCTTCGGCCGCTACGGCTTCACCAACCAGCAGACCTATGGCGGCCTGAGCGTTCTGATGCCCCGCGTCTCGGCCACCTGGCGCCAGCCCGACTTCGAACTCAGCGCTGGCTTCGGCCTGGTGTCGGGCGGCATCCCCGACGTATTCATCACCAACAGCTTCGGCGCCAACACCGGGGCGGCGACCAACGCCATCAACATCCGCCGCCAGGCGGATGGCAGCTTCATCGACGTCAACACCTCGACCGTCGTCGATCCGGCCCTGGGCGCCGCCATCCTCAACCTCAACAAGGCCGACGCCACCGTCGCCAGCCAGCCGGCGGCTGCGGCGATCGCCCTGCTGAACCTCGATAGCGTCAACCGCCGGACCGCCTACACCAACTCCCTGGCGCCGGACTTCAAATTGCCGTCCGACTGGAAGGCCAATATCGCCTTCCAGACCCGGCAGCTCAGCTTCGATTGGCGCGTCGACGGGGTGGTGACACGGTCACAGGACTCGATCGCCTTCCGCGATCTGCGCGCGCGTCTGCTCACCCAAAACGGGACGCAACTGCTGACGCCGGATGGCCGCCTCCGTTACGATGGCCTCAACATCACAGCCGCTCAGCGCGCCGCCCTTGGCCTTCCGGTGTCCGCCAATCCCGATCTGGTCAACCTCGGCCTGAACGGCGACATCCAGGCCTACAATCCGGACACCACCAACTACTCGACCACTGTCGCCTTCACCGTCGCCAAGCGTTGGCGTGGCCTGGATGGCAGCCTTTCCTATGTGCTGCAACGGGGCACGGGTCTGATCGGCATCTCCGAATTCGGCACCACCGAGGGCGGCAACAGCACCAGTGGCAACTACTACGCGGACCAGACCTTCAACACCGACCCCAACGGGGCGGCCCTCGGGCGGCTCAACAACCAGATCAACCGGGCCGTCAAGCTCAACCTGAGCTATTCCATCGAGCCGAAGCCGGGCTGGCTGACGCGCGTCACCCTGTTCGGCGAATATCGTTCCGGCCGGCCGATCAACTTCCTGTTCACCGACCCGGCCGGCAACCGCAACCCGACCTTCGGCGTGTCGCGCGATGACGCCCTGCTCTATGTGCCCAACCTCTCGACGCCCAACGCCGCCAACGCCCTGCAGTTCACCGACAACAAGGGCGCGACGGTGTTCTTCGACAGCCAGAAATCGCTCACCAGCTTCACCCAGCTGGTCAAGTTCTTCAACATTCCGCAGGGCGGCATCGTCCCGCGCGGCGTTGGCCACAATCCCGACGTGACCCGCTTCGACCTGCAGTTCGAGCAGGACATCCCCACGCCGATCCGTGGCCACAAGCTGATCGCCACCCTGGATATCGCCAACATCGGCAACCTGATCGATCACAACTGG
>CAIQDO010000580.1 GCA_903870555.1 uncultured Caulobacteraceae bacterium | reverse complement strand
GCCCGCGGCGTCGCCGTCCGCGCATCGGCGATGCGGTAGGTCACCCAGATCAGCGCGATGTTGCCCGCGAAAACGGCCAGCAGAACCGCCTTGGCCAGCCAGTCGCAATCCCGCCCGGCCCATTCGTTCGAGGCGTAACAGGCGCCGAGGCTGGTCAGCTTGAGATAGACGAACGACAGGGGCGGATAGAGCGCGTGCCAGACGTGGTAGGCGCCGCCGGTGTTGGCCCACAGCGCCGGGCCGTGCAGGTCCATCAGGGTGTCGGACACGCGGTAGTAGAAGGGTTGCGGCAGATAGCCGTCACGCCAGAAGCGGCCGATCGTGATGGCTAGGCCGAGAAGCACCAGGCTCGCGAAGAGCCATTCCGCCAGCCGCCGCGGAGGAGCCTCCATCAAGGTCAAAGAGTCCTGGCGGGACGTTGCCGCTCCCCCGCCAAAACCCAGGCCAGGGCGGGCAAGTGGTTTCGGGGGCTGACAACTCTCATTCCAGCGAACGGGCGGTTCACTCCGCGCCCCAAGGGGCCGGTCGCCGAACGCCGGGAAGCAATGGCGCGTCGCGGCGCAGCCGCCAACGCCCCGCCCAACCCTGGAAGCGGATGTCTTTCCAGACCTCGACGATGGTGGTTAGCGACAACGCCACGGCGATCGACAGGATAATGAGCGGTCGGATAAAGGGGCCTACCCCAACGAAAAACGATACCGAAACAACCTCGCCGCCGAGGTAAGTGTCGCGCGCCACCTCGGGTAACCCCATGATGGGTATGTCCAGGGGGAGAGCCAGAATATAGCACGCAACGATCGCCCAGCGCCGCCCAAGGCCATTCCATCGCTCCATCATCACGAACAGCATGAAAAAAACGGGCGTATAGCCACCGGACTCCGAGGTGATGAGCGCAAGAAGCACCCCGAGGTTAATCAGGCGGAAAGCAGGGACCCGCTCCGGTCGCAACCAAGCCGCGAATGCAGCAGCCAAGATAATTATCTGCGTAGAATGTTGCAGCGCCGGAAGCAAAAATAACAAGAGATCTCGTTGTTTCGAGCCAATGAATATGCCGATGGGAAAATTGTCACCGCGTAATAGAGATGTTAAGGCTTGGTATGTTGTTTCAGACCACACATCTAAAACGGAATTCGCCGGCGTGCTTGAAAAATCGGCTATATTGTTAAATATTTCGATAGGATTTCCTCGACCTAGTACAGCGTAACTAAACATATATACGATAATTACACAAATAACTGCGCATTCGACCCAGCGCCATCGCCGTTTTAACAATAAAGGAATAATAAATGCTATTAGGTAGACCTTAAAGTTTACGGCTAAGCCGGCAAATAGCCACCGCAGCCGTGCGGATCTCAGAACTGGTCCTGCTGCGAGCAACAAGCATGTGAACGCCACCAACACGAGGTTGCCCCGTTCCAGGCCGCTAAGCATCGGTAAACCAAGTCCCACACAAATTGTTCGAGGAAACGCCGTTGTTTTGTCAATTTTGTAAAAAGTACGCCACAATAAGGTCAGATTTACAGCAAAAATCAACCAGATCACGATCATTCCAAGCCAGTCGCATTCTCTTGCTACCAATCCTGCGCTAAAATCGTAGCTACGCCGATCCGGGTAACACTGGTCAAGGCCAACAAATCGTAGAAACACAAAGGATAGTGGCGGATATACTGTTTTCCACGCGTCGTATGTGCCTTTGTCTCGAGCCCAAAAAGCCGTGTTGAACCAGTCCCCAAAAAGGTCGCTCGGCTCATAGAAGAAGGGCTGTGGCAGGTAGTGATGGGCGTATAGGTGCCAAAGGCACCAAGCGACGCCCATTAGGATGCACCCCGCCAGGGCGGTTTCCACCCAGCTGGAGCGGGGGAATATGGAGCGCGTGGCGCTCATGTCTCTTGTCGCGGTCGAAACACGAGGCGTTTGAGCACGAAAAAGTTCACCAATGAAACAAAGACGACTGAGAGAAAACCGGCGACATAAGGCGAGGCGATGAAGTGCGAGATGGCCGCGAGCGCTGCCAGACCAAGCAAATAATTTCCGATATACGACAAAATGTATCGCGTTTTGGTTGTCGTGTGGCCAGCGAAGGCATGTCGGCTATAGGTAAAATAGTTGAAGACCATTCCGAGACCGTGAGAAGCGATCTGGGCGAGAAAAATATTCAAGCCCAACCGAACGAACAGGGCGAACAAGCCGTAACCAAATACCGTGTTGACGATACCGGTCTGGTAGTAGCGCCAGAGGTGCTTCCAGTCCTTGGCCGATCGCCAATCGAACATGATCAATACCCCGGCGGGAAATTGACGCGCTCGCGTTCCAGCACCAAGGGCTGGTTGCGCGTGCGTTCAGACACCAGGGCCACCTGGGTTCCAAGCAGGCCGAGGAACAAAAAAAGCAGACAGAATTGCCCTTCGATCATTCCGGCCAAGAGCCAGAGCTGGACCGAATGGCCCGTGAGCAGGGCATAGACCGTGCCCATGAGGCTAAAGGCCGTCAGAAGTCCGATAAAGAATGCGACATAGAGCGGGGCCCGCAGCAGCTTCTTGGACGATCCCGCGAGGCCATTGAGCGCGAAATCCAGCAAGGTGAAGAAGTTGTTGTTTGAGCGGCCGCCGGCCCGTGGCGGACGTTTGAATGAGATCGTCTCGATCCTGAAACCGGTCTCGACGAGCAGGCCACGGAAGAATGGCTCGGGCTCGTTCAGGGCCCGTATGGCGTCCACGACCCTGCGGTCGTAGATGCCAAAACCGGTTGCGTTCGGGATGATGGGATAGTCGCCGAAGCGCTTTTGCAGACCATAGGAGAGGTTCCGCATGAAACTCAGGATGACACCCGATTTCTCGCTTTCCCTGACCCCGAGCACGATGTCCACGCCGTCGCGCCACCGCCGGACAAATTCGGGGAGCAGAGCCGGGGAATCCTGAAAGTCGGCGCACATCGAAATCACGGCGCGTCCGCCAGCCTGGTAGATGCCGTGGGTCGGCGACCGCATTTGACCAAAATTGCGGGTGTTGATGATCAGGCGGATGCGCCGATCACGAGTGCTCAAGCCACGGATGATCTCGACTGTCCGATCCTGGGACTGGTTGTCGATAAAAATGATGTCGAAGGACTCCGTGACGGTCTCCAACTGGGCGATCACGGCCGCCGCGATGGCCTCGGCGTTGTCCTCCTCGTTGCGGCAGGCGATCACAACGGTGACTTCGGGCGGGTTAGTCATCTGATCGCCGGGATTGCAGGCGTTCCCCAACTGGAGGACGCAGTCGATAGAATTCTATCGCCATCCACAACAGCAGGAAAGCCAAGGCTCCAGTCAGGGCCGGCGCATAATATTGCCGGGCGGTTTCGATGTAGGCTTCCTCGAGGACGCGAACGTTACTTGTGGCTGTGAGGTCCTCGACCGCTGTTCCCTGCAGGTACCGCAGATAACTGTCATAAAGTGCTCTCGAGATGCCAAGTTCGCGTTCCAGTGGGAAAAGTTCGTTCGAATCATTTACCAATTTTCCCAGGCTGTCAGGATATTGGCGTTCTGTCATCTTGGCCGCTGCCAATTGGCTTTGCAGGGTTTCTATTTCGGCTAATTGTTGTTTTACGACTAAATTGCCATCTGTATACAAACGTCTGGCAACGCTAAGTGCAACTTGCCTACTTTTTATCTGTGACTCCAGCATCGGAATTCTATTGCCGATCGAATCTATTGATTTGTGCGGATCGGCGAAACCATTATGAAGGCGGTAATTGTCATATTTTTGTTGTGCTTCTATCATTTCCGCCGATGCGTCGCTTACTAATTCTTTAAGTATTTGGCGTTTATAGTTAGTTTGTTTTCGACTTATTATCGTAAGTTGATGTTGGGTGGCGCGAATGTAGGCAGATACAATGTCACGCGCCAGCACGGCATCGGTGTCCTTCATTTCGACACTGATTATACCCCCGCGGAGCGAACGGATATCAACCTTATGATCAAGCCAACGGTGCAGTGTGATCCGGTCCCGCCCTCTCATGACACTTGCGAGATGGGTGTCCTGAATGACCAGGTCGCGAACTGAGACGCTCTTCGCCACCCGCATGGCCACTTCGATCGCGGCCTGGTTGCCGAAGACGTTATTTATCGCCCCAAGTTGGCCAAGCGTACCGCTTAGGCCAAGGCTCGCGCTGTCGGTCGGGGCCATGGAGGCTGTTGCCTTGTACCGTTCCGGAAAGAAGGCAAGCAGCGATAGCAACAAGATGATTGAACCGAACACGCCAGCACGCCATCTAAATTGCTCAAATAGTCGAACATTTGCAATTCGACCGATTAGGCTGTTGGGCGGTGTCATTAGAGTGAATGTATCACGGCGGCGGTAAGGGCCATGGCAAAAATGGCGTCGGATATGCCCCTCAACCGGGTCCAGAAATTGCTGTTCATTGTTGTAACGGGCACGAAGATAACGTCTCCTGGAAGCGCGGCGGCCTTCATGCCCCCCTTTTTGCTTGTCAGAACTTCGCCATTGGCGCGGACCACGAAGATATTTCTCCGGTCCGCGGCCCGCTGCGTCCCGCCGGCGCGCTCAATGTAGTCCCGGACTTTCAAGGGCGGCCCTTCGAGCAGGAATGAGCCCTGGCGGTAGACCGCGCCGAATACGCCGACCGTGGTCGGGCGAGGCGGCACAAGGATCTGATCATTGTTCTCCAAGAGCACCGAGCTGGGCAGCTCTCTTGCAGAGGGCGATACCAGCATCACGACCCGGCCGTCGGGTTCAAGCGCCTTGAGCTGGTCCAGCAGCGCCCGGGCTCCACCCGCCTGGGCTGCCCGCTGATCTCCCGACACATTTGCCGTGTCCGTCGTCAAGGGGGCGGAGGCCAGCATGAATTCAACCTGACGGATCGCCTCCTTATAGCTTTCTTTCTGCTGTTCCCGAACGGATTGGCGGGCCAGTTTCGCGCCGAACGGGTAGGCGCGATCCGTCAAGCCGCCCGCCGCCTCAACGACGGCGGAAATCGGTGTGCCGGGCGGAAGGAAGTAGTTGCCCGGATGATTCACTTCCCCTTCGATACGAACGACCGCCGATTGCCGGGCCATGGGTTGCAGCAGGCTGCCCTTCGACAACACCTGAAGAATGTCGCCACCCTCGATAGGCAGGCGGGCGGCATCCAAACGCGCCACCACGCGCGGGCCAGCATTTTGTGGCCCCCGCATATTGTACAGGATCAACCGGTCCGGATCGCCCAACACATTGGCCCCCCCGGCGATTCTCAGCATCGTCTCCAGGGTTTCGCCTGGCAGGGTCTCGTAGATCGCTTCCTGGTGAACACTGCCGATGACGGCCACCTGTTCACCCGCTGGCGGGACGAACAGCACATCTTCATTCTGCAGAACCGCATCTCCGATACGGTTGCCGTCGCGCAACAACTGGTAGAGGTCGAAGTCGGTCACCTGGCGGCCGTTGCGATAGAGCTTCACGCTTCGGAAACTGCCTCCAGACGAAGGTCCGCCAGCCTGGAAAATCGCATTGGCCAGGGTCGAGAGACTGCCGACCGTGAATGCTCCGGGATTGTTGGCGAAGCCCGTCACATAAACCCGGATGCCGCGCAGCTGCTTGACCGAGACGCTGACGGTGAAATCACGGTACTTGCCGGCCACGGCGTGGGAAATCCGATCCTTCAGGTCGCCGAAACGGACACCCGCGAGCTGAACCGGGCCGACATCGGGCAGGAAGATCTTGCCCGTGGTGTCGATCTCTCGGTCCAGGCTGCCGCTGATGCTGCCGGTGAAGGATAACGACACGGCGTCCCCGACATTCAGCGGATAGTCGGCTGGAACCGATGCGGTCGCCGGCGCGGCAAAATCCCTTTGCGACGGCAACAGGAGGTCTTCGCCGTAACGGGGAAGGCGGCGGCCAATGAGGTTCGCGACGTAGTCTTCGAACTCGCCCGGCTTGGCGGGCTTCATGGCGCGATTGCCAAGGTCCAACGACCCTTGCCGGGCCTTCATCAAATCCTGGGTTGAATAGGGTGTAGCGGTCGCGCTGTCCTGAACGGTGGTCGGCTGAAAGTTTTGGGCTGCGCTTGCTGATGGCGTGAACGGGGAGGCGGACTGCTGCTGCTGTTGCTGCGGGTCCGTCGTTGGCTGGGTCGTCGTGGAGGCGGCGGCCGCCGCCGCGAAGGGGTTGGCGTTCTGTTGCGTGAGTTGCGCCTGGACCGAGCCGGCCGCCACGGAAGCGGCGGCGATGATGCCGAGCGCGCACGCTCTGACGTTCCTGCGAGAAACGGTAGGGAAGGTCATTGATCGCATCCAATCTTCAAATCGATCACGCGCGTGGCGCCAGCGCGCCAAACGAATCCAGGCGACCACCGCTTCACGCCCATTCGACCGCTCTTTGCCGCGCCAGATAGGCTGCCGTCTCAACGATCTGATCGATCAGGGGAAGGTAGGAGACGCCATGGTCTTCAAGCAGTCTTCGATAGGCCGCGCCATCGCCCACATACCGATTTTCGATCGGATTTTCCACAGGACAGCGTCGTGCGGCTCCCCCCAACGCTTCGGCCACCCTGGCGCCGACGGCGCCGAGTTCGAGCGCCTCGCCGCCCGTATCGAAGCGCGTCACCGGCGGCGCGTCCTCGGCCAGAAGCATCGCAAGCACCAGCGATACGACTTCACGCACCGCGACGTAGCTGCGGTAGACGTGCATCGGCGCGCGAACCTCTACCGGCCGACCGTTCAGGGCGTCATGGATGAAGCTCGCCAGCGCATAGACGTCATGTTTGTTTATCCACGGACCCGACACGCTGTAAATCCGCGCGATGACAGTCCGGCGCCGATCCGGCGCCGCTGTCGCCCAGTCCGCGAACGCCGTTTCATCGTCCCGCTTCAATCCGCCGTAGAGCCTCAGGTCCGGCTTCGCCTGGGCGTCGTCCGCGAAGGCGGCCGCTCCGGACGAGGCGACGAAGAGACGGTCCACGCCGATCGGCTCCAACGCCGCGAGCACGGTTGACGACAAGGCCCTGTTGGCCCGGACATAATCCGCGGCGGCCAATCCGCTGATCTTGTCCATGGTCAGGAAGGCGAGATTGAACAGAAGGGTTGGACGGCGTTCCTGCTCGGCGAGAGTCGCCAAGGGGCGTTGGGGGATGGATATCCCCTGTCCAAGGTCGATGGCGGTGGCTTTCGATCCAAAGCACGCCACCCTTTCGGCAAACCCCTCCGGCCCCAGCGCTTCGTATAGCAGCGAGGCCGCCGTTCGGCCGATCCAGCCGCTGGCGCCGACGATGTTCAGGCGGCGGTCGTCGGCGAGAAGCGCCTGGCGAACACCGGGGGCGAGCCGGGCGTGTCGTCGGTCGCTCTCTGGATCGAACGCAGGCTCCGTCATCTAGCCCTCCGAGCCGACTTTCGTGAGATAGTCGATTTCGGGGCTCATCCTGTCGATCGGGTTGGACTCCATCGAGCCCGCCGCCGTGATCCGGCTGGAGATCTTCGGGAAATAGGTCTGTTCGGGATCGATCGGGACGATGAACACGGAGGGGCCAGGCTCGGTCATTCTGGCCTGGAAATCGGCGTCGTTCGTGAAGTCGAGCGGCAACCGCATCACGGGCAGGTTCCAGGCGTCGAACAACCTGTCCCAGTTGGGTAGGCCCAGGCCTGAGGCGCCATCGCAGCCGAGGTATTTGCCGCCAAAATAGTTGCGCTGGGTCATTCGGATGGAGGCGTGACCCTGATCGTCGAAAATGAACATCTTGAGGTTCAGCCGGTTGATCGCAACCGTGCCGAGCTCCTGCATGTTTTGCGCGAAACCGCCATCGCCCTCGATGAGAATGGTGCGCCGGGGCTGCCCCGCGATGGCCGCGCCGATCGCGCCGGAAAGGCCATAGCCCATGGACGCCAGCGACTTGTTGGTCAGAATACGCTGACCCAGTTTCTGCTTGTAGAGCTGCATCGACAGCGTGAAGGCGCTTCCGCTGGAGCAGGGGATGATCAGGTCGTTCGCCGTCGTCTGGGTTTCAAGGGCGAGAATGAATTCATAGGGGGACAGGAATCCCGCGCCCGTCTGATTGACATCCTCGATCCGCGGCACGCTGCGGCGGACAAGATGAGCTGACGCCAGCCAGTCCGCTTTGGAGGGAAGGTCGAAGGCCACCAGCCGTTCGAGGAAGTCATTGGCGTCAGCCAGAATGCCCACGTCAATGCTCGGGTGCCCCTTGGTCAGTTCGCCCGGGTCGATCTCCACCTGGACGATTTGCGCCTCGCGGCCAAATTCCTGCCAGTTGAACCCGGTTTGCTGAAGGCCCAGGCGGGTGCCGACGGCGATGATCAGGTCCGACCGTTGAATGACGATGTTGGCGGAGCGTTGGCCCCAGGTGTTGGGCCGGCCAAGATAGTTCGCCGCGTCGCCGTCGAACCGGTCGGCGCCATTGTAGGTCGTCATGACCGGGATGCCGAGTTTGGCGATCCGATCGCCGAGGCGCGTGGCGGTTTCGACATCGACGCCTCCGCCGATCAGCAGAATCGGACGCGACGCCTCGCGGTAAAGTTCCGCGACCCGGGCGATGTCCTCGTCACCCGCCTTGGCAAGACCCGCCGGTTTGATATTGGGGAGTGGAACCTCTTCCACTGGCGCCGCCTGGACGTCGAGGGGCATTTCCAGAAACACCGGACCCTTTCGCGGGGTCCAGCTCTGCTCGATGAGGCCCAGAAATGCGTCGGCGCCGATCGGCGCTTCGAAGCGATAAGCCGCCTTGGTCGTCGAACTCAGCAGCGCGACGCCGTCGACCTCCTGGATGCCGCGCCCACGCACCTGACCGCGAGACAGGTCGCTCGTCTTGACCTGACCGCCGATCACGAGAAGTTCGCGGCTCTCCAGCCAAGCCCCGCTGATGGCGGTAACGATATTGGTGATTCCAGGTCCGGTGGTGACCAGCGCAAGCGCCTTGCCGGAGGTGGAAATCTCATTGAAATATTCCGCGGCGATGCCGGCGGCGACCTCATGGACGACGGGCACACCGGTAAGATAGCGGTCAAGGCTTTCGGTCAGGTGCATAATGTTGCCCCCGCCGACATAGAAGTAGTGGGTATAGCCGGCTGCTTGCAGCCAGGCTCCGATCTGATCGCTATATTTCATCGTGTTTTTTCTGGCTATCGACGGACAGGAGCGAGTTTATTACGGTGTAGATCTGGAGGGCAGAGAAACCCCGTTCCGATGTCGTGTCATAGCCCCAATTGGCGTGGAGCGGAAGGTGGAGTCGGCCGTGGAATGGATCCAAGTGAACGCTCATATCGTCCACATAGACGACGATAGACTGGGTCTGATCCAGCCAGTTCTGTTCCTGAGCCACACCGAACTTGCTACCGAGGCGCCGGATGTCTTCCTGTCCAAACACGGGCAGAATGTCGACGCCATGGAAGGCCAAAGTGTCTCGAATAGACTTGACGTTACGCGTCGAAAGGATGGCGAACCGATCCGAATGTTTCAATAGGAGTGGCCGCAACAGGAAGAAAAAATCATAAGGCGCCATGACTTTCGGCCATTCGGGATCTTCCATCATGACTTTTCGAACGTCAAAGAAGTCACGCGCGAACGCCCAGTCGGCCTCCACCGGCTCAATCTGGTGCAAGGTGTCGGTGGGGACCGAGTGCTCAAGGCTGTAAAGACGATTATACTGCCATGCGTCGGTTACGGCGCCGCGAAAGTCCATGAATTCGTCATAGCTGATATCCTGGCGGAACCCCGCCCTGCCTTCGGTGGTCTTGTTGGCGACGGAGAAGGCTTCAAACGCGCTATTGAACAGCACGCCATCGAAATCGAGGATGATAAACGCCCGCATCAGAGGCGAACGCTCAGTTTGCGCACACGATCGGCCGCCGCCTCACAAAGATCATTGTAATAGGCCAGCTGCATCTCAAGGAGGGTCTTCTCGACCGAAAACGCTTGTTCAAGAGCGCCCGGCTGGAGAAAGGCGTCCGTCTTCATCACGCATTTGCGGGTTTCGACCTGGGAAACGAGCTCCCGCAATTCACCATCGTTATGGAGGACCGCGATCGTCTTGGCGTTGACCGAACCGCCCATTGTGGTTGGCAGGCCCCTGTCGCGCGCCGCCCGCGCGACGCGCTTCACCATCGCGATCGTCTCGCCGCAATCGACGTCCGGACCCCTATGGCTGGCGGTCAGATCGGATCGGCCGACGGTGACCTCGGTGAGCTTTTCACCCGCGTCGAGGATGGCGTCGATGCCCTGCATCATCAAAAATCGCATGTCGGACTTGGCTTCGCAGCCGCCGATCTTGACGAGGTAGGGAAGGTTTTTGCGGGCGGCGAAGGCGGCCTCCGCGGGGACGCTGTCGCGCGGCAACCCCGTGGCTTCAAACTCGCCTTTCAGGGAAACGACCTTTGAAACCTCAGTCATTATCGCCACCAATCCCGTGGAACGGGTCCTTCGCCGATGCGCTCACTTGGAGTTTCGGTCTTATTTGTTGATAAAGCTTGCGATGGTCTCGATCATATAGGCGATGTGATCGGTCGTCAGTCCGGGGAACAAGCCGATCCAGAAGGTGCGTTCGGTAACCGCGTCGGCGTTGGTCAAATCGCCGACCACGCGATAGTTGCGCCCCTCCATGTAGGGCTGACGGATCAGGTTGCCGCCGAACAGGAAGCGGGTGGCGATGCGGTTGGCGTTGAGGAACTGCACCACGTCGTCGCGGCTGAACCCGGCGTCCTCGCGCACCGTCAGGGGGAACCCGAACCACGAAGGGTCGCTGTTGGGGGTGGCCTTGGGCAGGATGAAGGCGTCCTCGAACGGCGTCAGGCCCTCGGTCAGCAGGGCGAAGTTGCGCCGGCGGGCGGCGATGAAGTCTTCCACCCGGTCGAGCTGCGACAGGCCGACCGCCGCCTGCATGTCGGTGATCTTCAGGTTATAGCCGAGGTGGCTGTAGGTGTATTTGTGGTCATAGCCGTGTGGCAGACTGCCCATCTGCCGCGTGAACCGCATCTCGCAGGTGTTGTCCTTGCCCGGCGCGCACCAGCAATCCCGGCCCCAGTCGCGCATCGACTCGATGATCCGGCGCAGGAAGATCTTGTCGGTGAAGACGGCGCCGCCCTCGCCCATGGTGATGTGATGGGCGGGATAGAAGCTCAGCGTGCCGATGTCGCCAAACGTCCCGACCATCTTGCCGTCATAGGTGGCGCCCAGAGCGTCGCAGCAATCCTCGACCACCCACAGCTTGTACTTCTTGGCCACCCGCATCACCTCGGCCAGATCGAAGGGATTGCCCAGGGTGTGGGCGATCATGATCGCCCGGGTCCTGTCTGACACCGCCGCCTCGATCATCTCGGGCTTGATGTTGTAGGTGGGAATGTCGACGTCGACGAACACCGGCGTCAGACCATATTGCAACGATGGATTGACGGTGGTCGGGAACCCGGTGGCGACGGTGATCACCTCGTCGCCCGGCTTCAGGGCCCGGCCCTTCAGCGACGGCGAGGTCAGGGTCGACAGGGCCAGCAGATTGGCCGACGAGCCGGAGTTGGTGGTCAGGGCGTGGCGCAGGCCGATGAACTTGCGCAGCTTGGCCTCGAAGGCGTCGTTGAACCGGCCGGTCGTCAGCCAGAAGTCCAGGGCGGAATCCACCAGCGATTTCATATCCTCCGGCCCGCAAACCTTGCCGGAGACGGGCACGGCGCTGACCCCGGCCGTGAACGGCGCGGGCGCGTGCTTGATCTCGGCATAGTGTCCGGCCAGGTCGAGGATGGCCTGGCGGACCAGCTCGGTGTCGTTCGAGGCCAGCAGGTCCTGGACATGGCGATGGGAGGGGAACCGGGGGGCGTCCATGATCGGGGGGTCCTAAACGGCGGCGGGAGCGGCGAGGCGCTCCCGGATCTGGCTGAGACTGAAGTCGGTCATGTCGGCGCCGGCCTCGAACGCGCGGCGCCAGGCGACGGTGCGGCGCAGGGCTTCATCGAGGCCCCAGCGGGGTGTCCAGCCCAGGTGCGTCCGCGCCTTGGCGCAGTCGAGCCTGAGGACATTGGCTTCGTGGGGTTGGGGCTCGCCGGTCAGGTCCCAGCCGGCGCCGTCGCCCCACAGCGTCGTCAGGCGGTCGGCGATCCAGCCCACCGGCCGTGCGTCATCCTCGTCCGGCCCGAAATTCCAGCCCTCGGCCGCGGTCCGGTCGCCCTCGTACAGCGCTTCCGCTAGCCGCAGATAACCCGATAGCGGTTCGAGCACATGCTGCCACGGGCGAACCGCGTCCGGAAACCGGATCAACGGCCGGGCGCCGGCGGCGAAGCCGTTGAGGAGATCGGGGATCAGACGGTCTCTGGCCCAGTCGCCGCCGCCGATCACATTGCCGGCGCGCGCCGAGGCGATCGCCGCGCCCCCGGCTGCGAAGAACGACCGCCGATAGGCCGCGGCCACCAGTTCGCTGCAGCCCTTGCTACTGCTGTAGGGGTCGAAGCCGCCCATGGCGTCGTCTTCGCGATAGGGACGGCTGGTCTCGCGGTTCTCATAACATTTGTCGCTGGTGACGCAGATCGCCGCCCGCACCCCGTCGACGCGTCGCACCGCCTCAAGCAGATTGACCGTGCCCATCACATTGACGGCGTAGGTCGCCACCGGATCGAGATAGGAGTCCCGCACCAGCGACTGGGCGGCCATGTGGATCACCACCTCGGGCCGGGCCTCGCGCATGGCTTCGCTCAGATGGTCGACATCCCGCACATCGCCGACCACATGGCGAAGGCGTCGCTCAAGGTCGGCGACCACGAACAGGCTGGGATCGGTGGGCGGCGGCAGGGCGTAGCCCGTCACCTCGGCCCCCAGATCGGTCAGCCACAGAGACAGCCACGCGCCCTTGAAGCCGGTGTGGCCGGTGACGAAGACTCGTTTTCCGCGCCAGAAGCTCAACGGGCTCACCAGATCTTCCAAGGGGCCTTGCCCGCCGACCACAGCTCTTCGAGTAGCATCTTGTCGCGAAGGGTGTCCATCGGCTGCCAGAATCCGTTGTGGTGATAGGCCGCCAGGTCACCATTGGCGGCCAGGGTCTCCAGAGGCTCGCGTTCCCAGATCGTGGTCGGTCCCTCGACCAGGTCGAGCACCGAGGGCATGGCGACAAAAAAGCCCCCGTTGATGCGCACGCCGTCGCCATCGGGTTTTTCGCGGAAACTGGTGATCAGGTCGCCATCGAACTCCATCGCGCCGAATCGGCCAGGCGGCGCCACGGCGGTCAGGGTGGCCCGGTGGCCGTGGCTGTTGTGGAACGCCAACAAGGCGCCGATGTCGATGTCGGCGACGCCGTCGCCATAGGTGAAGCAGAAGGGCTCGTCTTCGTTAAGGTAAGGGCGGATCGCCTTCAGGCGACCGCCGGTCATGGCGTCCACGCCCGTGTCCGCCAGGGTGATGCGCCAGGGCTCGGCCGAATTGCGGTGGATCTCGACGGCGTTGTTCGCCAGGTCGACGGTGATGTCGGACATTCGCGTATAGTAGTTGGCGAAGAATTCCTTGATCATATAGCCTTTGTAACCGAGGCACACGACGAAGTCGTTCAGACCGTAGGCCGAATAGATCTTCATGATGTGCCACAGGATCGGCATGCCACCGATCTCGATCATCGGCTTCGGACGCACGGCGGTCTCTTCGCCAAGCCGACTGCCCAGGCCGCCCGCCAGAATAACGGCTTTCATGGTTGCGTCACTTTCATGACTTTGTCCCAAGCGCGGTTTTGGAGTGCACGGTTAGCCTCGGTTGATCCGGTGTACTGCTGTTGACGCGATGCGAGCCCGCCGCCCACACCCTTGGATCCACATCTGTGATCCTCGTCGGCCCGCGGCGCGTTTAGCCCATCGGCGCCGCAAAGGGAACGTGAGATATGCCACAGTTTCCGGGGAGTCTCGGCGGCGATCGCCGCGGCCCCTGGACGTGGCCGGGCGGCTGGGCTCAAATCCCGCGCGACCGTTTTTCGTTCCGAAGGCTCGACACATGACTCTTTCCCGCCTGGCCGCGGCCCTTCTGCTCGCGACCGCCGCCGTCGTGACCGTCCCCGCCGCCCGCGCCGCCCTGCCGCGGTTTCCGCAGGCCTATGCCGACCGGATCGTCTTCGTCGCCGACGGCAATCTGTGGTCGGTGGCCAGGACCGGCGGAACCGCCCTTCGCCTGACCAGCGCGCCCGGCCAGGACATGTTGCCCCGTGTCTCGCCCGACGGCCGGTGGATCGCCTACACCGAGGCCAGCAAGGCCGGCACCGACATCTGGGTGATTCCCGCGACCGGCGGCGCGGCCCGGCGGCTGACCTATCATCCAACCACGGAGGCCGGCGCCGGCGGCCGGCATGGGCCGGACAACATGGTGGTCACCTGGACGCCCGACTCGAAATACGTCGTCTACCTGACCAAGCGCGACCAGTGGAACAGCTGGATCCAGTCGATGTACAAGGTGGCGGTGACCGGCGGCCTGCCGATCGCCATGCCGATCGACACCGCCGTGGGCCTGGCGACCTTCGCGCCCGACGGCCACACCATCGCCTACAACCGCATCTTCCGGAATTTCCGCACCTGGAAGCGCTACAATGGCGGCCTCGCCCAGCAGGTGTTCACCTACGATTTCGACACCCGTCAGGTCACCCAGGTCACCCACTGGTCGGGAACCAACACCTCGCCGATGTGGTACGGGCGCAAGATTTACTACCTGTCAGATCAGGACGCCCATCGCCGGGCCAACATCTGGGTCTATGACCAGGACAGCAAACAGACCCGTCAGGTCACCCGCTTCACCGACTACGACATCGACTTCCCCGCCCTTGGCGCCGACGCCATCACCTTCCAGCAGGGCGGCAAGCTCTATCGCCTCGACCTGCCGACAGAGGCGCTTCAGGCGGTCCCGGTCAGCGTGCCCGATGACAGCCTCCGCACCCGGCCCCATGTGGCGGACGTCAAGGATCAGGTCCGCGACTCCGATCCCGCCGGCCAGGTGGATTTCGCCCTGGCGCCCAACGGCAAGCGGGCCCTGTTCTCGGCCCGGGGCGACATCTTCAGCGTGCCGGCCGAACACGGCGCCACCCGCGACCTGACCGCAACGCCGGGCGTCGACGAGGATCATCCGGCCTGGTCGCCGGACGGCCGGACCATCGCCTACACCACCGACGTCGGCGGCGGTCAACAGATCGCCATCCGCCCGGCCGAGGGCGGCGCCGAGACCGTACTCACCCATTTCAATGACGGCTATTTCTATGGCCCGGTGTTCTCCCCCGACGGCGTCACCCTGGCCTTCTCCGACGGCGCCCACCGCCTGTGGACGGTGCGCACCGACGGCGGCGCGCCCAAACAGGTCGCCCAGGACAAGCTTGGCGAGATCCATGACCAGGCCTTCTCGCCCGACGGGCGCTGGCTCGCCTTCAGCCAGTCGGCGGTCGGCCGGCGGCGGGACCTCTACCTCTATGAACTGGCCACCGGCGCCCTGACACGTCTTGGAGACGGCGACGCCATCGATCTCGGACCCGCCTGGTCGCCGGATGGCAAGTATCTGTATTTTGTCTCCAGCCGGCATGAGAACCCGGCCATCTCCGACAGCGAGTTCGACTTCGCCATTCTCAAGTCGACCGGGATCTACGCCATACCCCTGGCGCGCGACACCGCCTCGCCGGTCGCCCCCCGCTCGGATGAAGCCAGCACCGGCCCGGAAAAGGACGCGCCCGCCTCCACCGACGACGGCGCCAAGCGCCGCAAGGCCGCCGCCGCCGGGAAAGGCAAGGCGGCGGACGAGAAATTGCCCCCGGAACACACCGGCCTGATCGCCCCGATCCACATCGATCTGCCCGGACTGATGGGCCGGGCGGTGGCCCTGCCCGTGGACGCCGCCAACATCGCCCAGATGGATGTGCG
>CAIQDO010000579.1 GCA_903870555.1 uncultured Caulobacteraceae bacterium | reverse complement strand
GGCTGAAGCGCGGTCTGGCCCTGACGCCGGTCAAGTTCGGCATCTCCTTCACCACCACCCACCTCAACCAGGCCGGCGCCCTGATCCAGGTCTATGCCGACGGGTCGATCCTGCTCAATCACGGCGGCACGGAGATGGGCCAGGGGCTCTACGTCAAGATCCGGCAGGTGGTGGCCGAGGCGTTCCAGGTCGACGGGTCGCGGGTGCTGATTTCCTCAACCGTCACGGACAAGGTCCCGAACACCTCCGCCACCGCCGCGTCCTCCGGAACCGACCTGAACGCCATGGCCGCGCTCGACGCCGCCGAGACGATCAAGGGTCGCCTCGCCGCTTTCGCGGTCGGGAAGTGGGGCGGGACGGCGCAAGACTCGGTGTTCACGCCAGCCGGCCTGCGGGTGGGCGGCCAGACGATCCCGTTCGCCGAACTTTGCCGGCAGGCGCATCTTGCGCGGATCTCCCTGTCCGCCACCGGCTTCTACGCCACGCCCAGGATCGCCTATGACCGCGCCAACCATCGTGGCCGGCCGTTCTACTACTTCGCCTATGGGGCGGCGGCGTCGGAGGTGATCATCGACACCCTGACCGGCGAGATGAAGGTGCTGCGGGCCGACATCCTTCACGACGTCGGCCGATCGCTCAATCCGGCGATTGACCTGGGCCAGATCGAGGGCGGCTATATCCAGGGCATGGGCTGGCTGACCACGGAAGAGCTGGTGTTCGACGCCGCGGGCCGCCTGCTGACCCACGCTCCCTCGACCTACAAGATCCCGACCTGCGGCGACCGCCCCCGGATTCTCAACATCGCTCTGTGGGACGGTGAGAACGCCGAACCGACCATCCATCGGTCCAAGGCGGTCGGCGAGCCGCCGTTGATGCTGGCCAATTCGGTATTCTGCGCCATCAGCCGGGCGGTGGCGTCGGTCGGCGACCATCGCTGGGCGCCCAACCTGGACGCGCCCGCCACGCCGGAACGCATCCTGTTCGCGGTCGAGGCCGTCAAACGTCGGATGGCGGAGGCGCGCGCCTGATGCGCCGGTCCTGGCCCCATGTCGCCATCGAGCACCTGGCCTCAGGCGGGTCGGTCGCCCTGGTCACCGTTCTCGCTACGGAAGGCTCCGCGCCGCGTGAGGCGGGCGCGCGGATGCTCGCCTGGCCCGATGGCCAATGGGGGACGGTCGGCGGTGGCAATCTGGAGCACCAGGTCACGCGGCAGGCCCGGCGAATGCTCGAGCTCGCCGAGGCCCGCGCCTTCGCCGTTCAGGACTACCCACTCGGCCCGTTTCTCGCCCAATGCTGCGGCGGCCGGGTCCGGCTGCTGATCGAGCGTCTGGACAGCGCCGATTTAGGCTGGCTCGCCGACGCCGCCAGACGCCTGAATGCAGGCGAAGCTTTCACCGTCAGCGGGAGGCTCGGCGCGCGGGATCGCACCGTCGTCGCCGGCGCGGCGACGCCGACCGTGGGCGATCGGCCGATGACCGCGCGCGGCGCCAAGCCGGACACGGGAGACCGGATCGCCCTGCCTGAAGCGGCCGCGGGTCCCCGTTTGCTCCTGTTCGGCGCCGGACATGTCGGCCAGGCCCTCGCCCTCGCGCTGACGCCCCTGCCCTTTCGCTTTTCCTGGTTCGACGTCCGACCTGATGTCGCCGCCGCTTCGGGCGCCGCCCAGGCCTCACGCGAGGCGCTGCTGGATCGGGCGGCCGAAGGGGCGCCCTTCACCCTGATCCTGACCCACGACCACGCCCTCGACTACGACCTGACCCTGGCCGCGCTGAGCGCCTCCGGCGGCGGCTGGGTCGGCCTGATCGGTTCGGCGACGAAACGCGCGCGCTTCACCCGCCGCCTGCTCGGCGATGGCGTCGGCCCGGCGGAGGTCGCCCGGCTGAGCTGTCCGATCGGACTGACGGCGATCGAGGGCAAGGCGCCCGAGATCATCGCCGTTTCGGTCGCCGCCGACCTCCTCATCCGCCTGCAGACGCCGACGCCCGCCGTTGGCCTGGAGAACGCGCTTGCAAGCCTATAGGGCCGCGACCCTCCACCTGCTGGACGATCCGATCGCCGACGCCGGCGCGGTCCGGTTTCATCCGGACGGTCTGCTGGTGACCGACGAGGGCGTCGTGGTCGCATGCGGGGCCTACGCCGATCTCGCGGCGGACCTGGGGGACACGCCGGTCGAACACCTTCCGGGGCGCCTGATCACGCCCGGCTTCATCGACCTGCACATCCACTTCCCCCAGGTCGACGTCATCGCCGCCCACGGCGAACAGCTGCTGGACTGGCTCGAACGCCATGTGTTCCCGGCCGAGGCGGCCTTCGCCGACCCGGCCCATGCGGCGGAGGCGGCGGGTTTCTTCGTGGGCGAGATGCTTCGCAACGGAACGACCACTGCCATGGTGTTCGGCAGTTCCCACGTCGCCTCCGTCGACGCCCTGTTCGCGGAGGCCCTGGCGCGAAACATGCGGCTGATCGCCGGCAAGTCGCTGATGGACCGGCACGCGCCCGACGACCTGGTCGACACCGTCGAGGGCGGCCGGTGGGACATGCTGGATCTGATCGTCCGATGGGCGGGCCAAGGCCGTCTCGGCTACGCCGTAACGCCGCGGTTCGCCGTCACCAGCAGCGACGCGCAGCTGGCCATGGCCGGGGAGATCGTCAGGGATCACCCCGAGGTCTGGATGCAGACCCACCTGGCCGAGAACCACGCCGAGATCGCCCAGGCCGAAGCGCTGTTTCCGGCGGCGAGCGACTATCTCAATGTCTATGAGCACTTCGGCCTCGTCGGGCCGAAATCGGTGTTCGCCCATTGCATCCATCTCGAACGACAGGCCTTCGCCCGGCTGTCGGCGGCCGGCGCGGCGGTGGCCTTCTGCCCGACCTCCAACCTGTTTCTCGGATCGGGCCTGTTCGACCTGGAGGCCGCCTTGGCCGAGGGCGTCAAGGTCGGCGTCGGCACGGACATCGGGGCGGGAACGAGCTATTCGATCCTCCACACGCTCGGCGAAGCCTACAAGGTCGGCCAGCTCAGGGGCGCGGCGCTCGATCCGTTGCGCGCCTTCTACCTCGCCACGCTTGGCGGCGCCCGGGCGCTGGGTCTGGGCGACAGGATCGGCAATCTGGCGCGGGGTAAGGAGGCCGACTTCCTGGTCCTCGACCTGGCCGCCACGCCATTGCTCGCCCGGCGGATGGCGGCGGCGCGATCTCTGGAAGAGCGCCTGTTCGCCCTGACGATCCTGGCCGACGACCGCGTGATCGAACGGACCTACCTGGCCGGCGTCTGCCAACACCGACGGGACGGCTGATGGCGCTCAGGTTGCATCGACCCGTGGAAGATCGTCAGCGTTTGACGCCATGAGTCATCGCCGCCGGACCTGGGGCCCGTCGGTCGAAGCGGTCGCTTGGGCCGGCGGGCGGCTCACCCGGGCCTCGGCGGGAGCCACGGCGGAGCGAATGGCCCCGCCTGGAGGACGAGTGAGATGGCGGTGTCGGGGCGCC
>CAIQDO010000578.1 GCA_903870555.1 uncultured Caulobacteraceae bacterium | reverse complement strand
TCGCGAGGTGATGATCCCCATGCGGGACGGCGTACGATTGCAGACCGTGATCCTGACGCCAGTCGCCGCGACGGCGCCGTTGCCGATCCTGCTGAGGCGCGGCCCCTACGGCGTCCCCGACAAGGCCCCCACCGAGATGCCGAAGTGGATGAGTGCACTCGCCGCTGACGGCTATATTTTCGTCATTCAAAACATTCGCGGTCGTTTCAAATCGGAAGGCGTGTTTCGAATAGCGGACGACTTAAAGGTGGGGCCGGGGAAAGGCACAATCGAAACCCGGGATGCCTGGGACACAATCGACTGGCTAGTCAAGATCGTCCCGAACAACAACGGCCGCGTCGGAATCTTTGGTGTGTCCTACGCCGGCTATACGGCGGCGGCGACGCTGCTCGATCCCCACCCGGCCCTGAAGGCGGTAAGCGAGCAGGCTTCCCCCGCCGATCAGTGGATGAACGACGACACTCATCGGTTCGGCGCGCTGCGCCTGTCCTACGGCTTCGAATTCGCCATGATGGAGGAGGCGGACAAGACCGCCAACACCTTGTTCAAGTTCGACGCCTGGGACACCTACGACTTCTATCTGTCGGCCGGGCCGATCTCGACGCTCGACGAGAAATATACCCACGGCAAGATTCCCTTCTGGAACGAGACGGTCGCCCATCCGGACTATGACGCCTTCTGGAAACAACAGGCGTGGGTGAACGCGCTGCACGGCGCGACCGTGCCCAACCTGAACGTGGCGGGGTTCTGGGATCAGGAGGACCCGTGGGGACCCTGGCAAATCTACGCGCACTCCGCAGTGTCCGACCCCAACCACATCAACCTGATGGTGGCCGGACCCTGGTATCACGGCGGGTGGCGGGGCGCCGTCTCGAAACTCGGCGCAATGCCGCTCGGGCAGGATACGAGCCAGGCTTTCCTTAGGGAGATCGAGGCGCCCTTCTTTGCCTACTGGCTGCATGATCGCGGGCCGAAGCCGGATTGGGCGGCCAAGATCTTCGAAACGGGCTCGAACGTCTGGCGGACCTATAAGGCCTGGCCGCCGGCGTCGAAGGCCGCCAACCTCTATCTGCATGCGGACGGCAGTCTGAGCTTCACGGCGCCGGGACCATCGGAATCATCCGGCCGCCGAAGCTACATCTCCGACCCGGCCAACCCTGTCCCCTACCGGCAACGCCCCATCTCGCCGACCTATCCGGAAGGGGACTGGCCCACCTGGGAATCGGCCGACCAGAGGTTCGTGGATCACCGACCGGACGTCCTGACCTTCGTGACCGCGCCTCTGACCGATGACATCACCGTCGCCGGAGACGTTTCGGCCGAGCTGTTCGCCGCGACGTCGGGCACGGACACGGACTTCATCGTCAAGCTGATCGATGTGTTTCCCGAGGATGCGCAGACCCCGCCGTGGACTGCGGACGACGGCCCCCAGCCGGGCCAGTTTGGTCAGAGCGCGAACGGCTACCAACTGCCCATCGCCATGGAGGTGCGGCGCGGCCGGTACCTCGCGAGCTTCGAGCACGCCACGCCGCTCACGCCCGACAAGCCGCTGAAGTGGATCGTGCCCTTGCGGGACCGCGATCATGTGTTCCGCGCCGGTCACCGGATCATGGTCCAGATCCAGTCGACGTGGTTTCCGCTGATCGACCGGAATCCTCAGACCTTCGTACCGAGCATCTATCAGGCAAAGGCCGCCGACTTCGTCGCCGCCCGTCAGACGGTGTTCACCTCGCCCACCCTGCCATCGCACCTAGTGCTGCCAGTTGTCGCGCCCTATGACTAGGCTTGGTCTCGTGACCCTACCCCTCGACATAGATATAGACATGCTACCCGTCCCGGGTGGTCAGCGCCCGCTTGCCGTCCTTCGTCCCGACTTCGAAGGTGAAGCCGATAGCGCCAGGATCGACGGTCACGAGCGCGACGGCGCCACCGTCGTTCTTCCGTGACGCCACCGGACTCTTCCACGCGCCGAAATCGAAAACGACGCCGCCGCTGACGCGCGAAACCGTGATCTGCCCGAGGTCGGGATTCACGTAGTGCGGCGCCAGATCCGCCGTCAGCCGGCTGTCCGGCCGCAGCATCAGGCGCGGCCGCTCCTTGGCGATCTCCGCGTCGAGCTGCGCCGCATCCGCCGCCACATCGCCGACGGCCTCCGGCTTGCCGTCGTACAACAGCTCCAGCAACCGGCGAGCCCGCGTGGCGGCGGAGATGCGCGACCCGCTCTCCAAGGCCTGGGACGATATCTACGGCGGATCCGGTCCCGAAGGCGTCCTGCTCCTGGGCTTCAAGACCGCCAGGCTGAAGCCGCATGTCCGAGGCGAACGTGCGCCGCGAGGTCGCCTTGCCGTGGATGAGCTTCGGCTCCGACGCCGCCGCGCCTTCGGCGCAGGGGGTGTTCCTGCTGTCACAGGACCATCCGCGCGCCTAT
>CAIQDO010000577.1 GCA_903870555.1 uncultured Caulobacteraceae bacterium | reverse complement strand
TCGGGGCGATTGAATGCCGACGTTGGACTGGATCGGCAAGCAGGCGGTGGTGAACCACCACCGGGAGGTTCCGACCCGGCTGTTACATTGCGACAGCGACCTGTCGTTCGGCGACCGCGACGCGGGCAATCTCCTGGTCGAGGGGGACAACCTGGAAGCCTTGAAAGCCCTACTTCCCTTCTATGCGGGCAAGGTAAAGTGCGTCTATATCGACCCCCCTTATAATACCGGCTCCGAGGAGTGGAAATATAACGACAACGTAAATAGTCCGGAAATATTAGCGTGGATGAAAAAGACGGTTGGCCGAGAAGGGGACGACCTTTCAAGGCATGACAAGTGGCTTTGCATGATTTATCCGCGAATTCGTATATTGAGAGAATTCCTTTCAGAATCCGGATTAATATTTGTTTCTATTGATGATAACGAGGTTCATCATCTGCGACTTATTCTCGACGAAATATTTGGTCGAACGAATTTCATTTCGTGTGCGGTATGGAGAAAAGCCTACGTCGCCAACATGACCGCGAAACACTTGTCGAGCACTCATGACTATGTCCTAATTTACGCAAAGCATGAACCGCACGTCAAACTAGGACGATTCTCACGCTCACAAGAACAATTGAACAAATTCAAGAACCCAGACGCCGACCCCCGAGGACCCTGGAAGGCGGAAAATCTGTCGGCCGGAAAATTCTACGATGCAGGGCAATTTTCGATAACGACACCGAACGGCAGGACCGTAAGTCCGCCGCCGGGGCGATTTTGGCGCATGAATTCTGCAAGATACGCGGAATGGCTGAGTGAAGGCCGCATATATTTCGGCAAGTCGGGGGAAGGACGCCCTATGCTCAAGAAATATTCGTCCGAAGTTCGTGAAGGGCTTACGCCAGACACTTGGTGGAACCACGACGTTTTCGGGACTAATAAGGAAGCTACCACCGAATTGAAACGGATATTCGACGGGGAGGCCCGGTTCGAAACGCCAAAACCACGGCGTTTACTGGAGGCAATCCTGACCCTCGTGGACGATCCCAACGCGTTGGTCCTCGATTCCTTTGCCGGTTCGGGAACCACTGCCGAAGCGGCCCAAAGGCTCAATGCTCGCGATGGTGGCGCGCGTCGCACCCTTTTGGTGGAGATGGACAACACTATCGCGTCCTCGGTGTGACGGCGTACCGCTTGCGGAAGGTTCACGAAGAAACTGGCGGCGGATTTCGCTATTGTACTCTTGGAGAACCATTGTTTGATGAGTGGGGCGCAATCAACGAAGGTGTTAGTTTCTCTGACCTCGCAGCTTTTGTTTATTTTTCTGACACCGGAAGCCCAATTCCAGCGCGCGCCGCCGGCGACACGCCGCTGATCGGGAGCTTCGACAGCCGCGCGATCTATCTGCTTTTCGCCCCAAATCATGCGGGCGTTGCCATCCCGACCGTCGGCAACGTTCTGACCGTCGATCGGCTTAAGGCATTGCCACTCCCGGTGCCCGGCTGGACAGGCCCGCGCGTCGTCTATGGCGAAGGTTGCACCGTCCCGGCCGAACGCCTCGCGGCGGCGGGCGTGACGTTCAAGCAGGTCCCCTATCAGCTCGCGGGGGCCTGACGTGGCAACCCCCACCTTCGAACTGAAGGACTATCAGCGCGCCAGTTTGGAAGCGGTGCGGGCGTGGCTGGCGGACACGGCGGAAACGGGCGACCCGGACACCGCCTTCTATCGACGGACCCGCCGCGCCTATCAGGCGGTGCAAGGGCTTCCAGGCGTGCCCTACGTCTGCCTGCGCTTGCCCACCGGTGGCGGCAAGACGGTGATCGCGGCGCATCTGGTGGGCGTGGCGGCGGATGCGCTGTTGAAGGTCGACAATCCGTGCGTGCTTTGGCTGGTCCCATCGAACGCCATCCGCGAACAGACCCTGAAGGCGCTGCAAAATCGCGCGCACCCGTTCCGGCAGGCCCTCGCCGAACGGTTCGGCGAAAACGTCCGCGTCTTGACCGCTGGCGAAGCCCTATACGCCAAACGCCCGGACTATGACGGCGGCGCGGTGGTGATCGTCGCCACGATCCAGGCCTTTCGCGTCGAAGCCACCGAGGGCCGCAAGGTCTATGACGCCAGCGGCGAACTCATGGACCATTTCAGCGGTTTGCCCGACGCGGTGGTCCGACGCCTTGAATTGACCTCTGGCGGGAGAACGCCGATTCCGTCGCTATGCAACGTGCTGAAACTTCGACGCCCGGTGGTGATCGTCGACGAGGCGCACAACGCCCGGACGAATCTTTCCTTCACCACCCTGGCGCGGTTCGACCCGTCGGCGATCCTGGAATTGACCGCGACCCCGGCCAAGGATTCCAACGTGCTGCACCACGTATCGGCGGCCGAATTGAAGGCGGCGGATATGATCAAGCTGCCGATCGTCTTGCGTGGGCGCCCGGATTGGAAGGACACCGTTTCCGACGCCAAAGGCTGGCTGGAAACCCTGACCGAAAAGGCGCGACTGGAAGAATTGGCCACCGGCGAACGCATCCGCCCGGTGATGCTGCTACAGGCGCAACCCGACAAGGGACCGGCGGCGATCACGGTCGATGTCCTCAAGCGGGCCTTGACCGAAGACTTTATGGTCCCACCCATGCAAATCGCCATCGCGACCGGCAAGGTGTGGGAATTGGACGGCGTCGACCTTGCCGCGCGCGATTGCCCGGTCCGCTTCGTCATCACTGTGCAGGCGCTCAAGGAGGGCTGGGATTGCCCGAACGCCTATGTCCTTTGCAGCGTCGCCGAACAGCACGGCGCGACGGCGGTGGAGCAAATCCTGGGTCGGGTCATGCGGCTGCCCAACGCCAAACGAAAGCGCGACCCGGACCTGAATCAAGCCTACGCCTTCGCCGCGACCAACTCCTTCAAGGCCACGGCCGACGCCCTGGCCGATGGCCTGGTCGCCAACGGCTTTGAGAAGCTGGAAGCAAAGGAGCTGGTGCGGGTCGAAACGCCATTGTTCGACCTCGCCGAAGACGGCGCGACCTTCGAATCCGATCCGCTCCCCGATGACATCGACCTGGAACCGCTCGCCGTCCTGGTCACGGCGACCACCGGCGGGCGAATGCGGGTCGACCCGGAAACGCGTCGGATCGTCGCCACCGGCGCATTCACAGAGGCTGATGCGGCGGCCGTGCGCCTCGCTGTCCCCGCACATGCGGCGGCGGCGGTTGGGGCGCTTGTGGCGCGGCCGACGACGGCGAGCGCTTCCAATGCCAAGCCGACGGGTTTCGCCGTCCCTGGCCTTGCCGTGGTCCGGGCGGGCCAACTGGAATTGTTCGGGCGGGAACACTTCCTCGACCTCCCGTGGCGGCTCGACGAATGCGACGCGGCGGCGATCCTGGGGGTTTTCAGCGAACCGCCCGACATGGGGCAACAGGCCACATTGGACGTCTCGACCGAAGGCAAGGTGAAGGTCTTCATGCAGGATCTGCATGATCAGCTTTCGCTGTCGTTGGGCGACCGGGGCTGGGATTATCCGCTGCTGGTCCGCTGGCTGGATCGTCGCCTCGCGCCGGCCACGCGCCAGCGCGACGTCACGCAACAATCGGCGCAACGGTTTATCCGTGACGCCTTGCAGGCCCTGGGGTCGAGGGGCGGCTTTGAATTCGAACGGCTGGCGCGGTGGCGCTTCCGGCTGGTCGACTCGCTCGCGCGGCTGATCCAGACCTATCGCGACGAACGCGAGACCACCGCCTTCCAGGCCTGCCTGTTCGGCAACACCCTGCCCTTCAGGACGTCTTCCGACTTCGCGACCGTTTTCGATCCCGAAATGTACTGGCCGCCGACGCCATACGCGGGGCGCTACGTTCGCACCTTCACCAAGCACCTGAAGCCGGGGGTGATCGGCACCCTGAATGGCGAAGAGGAAACATGCGCCCTCGCCATCGATCGGCACAGGCTGGTGAAGCGTTGGGTTCGCAATCTGGAGCGCTTCCCGTCTTCCTTCCGGCTGCAAACGTCGTCCGACTATTTCTATCCCGACTTCGTGGCCGAACTGACCGACGGTCGATCCCTGGCCGTGGAGTACAAGGGCGGACATCTGGCGACCGGCGCGGACACGGCGGAAAAGGAATGGGTCGGCGAGAAATGGGCGCGGGCGTCCGATGGCCGTTGCGTGTTCCTGATGATGAAGAACAAGGATTTCGCCGCGCTCGACCGCGCGCTTCAATAACGACCCTACGCACTTTTTTGGCGCATGAGGAGGCCGACCAGGCGAAAAATGCGGCGCGAGTTGGCGGCCGGCGTCAAATCCCGCCGACTCCAACTGTGGCGTGCTTGCGTCGGAATTGCGAGTTAGGCCATATATTATTTGTATCGATATACGGATACAAATAAACACTGTGACACGCGCCTCGCACAGATCTGCGTCGTGGCCTGGGGGGCTCGCCGCAATCCACGTTCCCCGGAGACCCGCATCAATGAAGGCCTATATCGCCGTGGCGGCAAGCTGCGCCGCCGTTTTAACAGCCGCGGCCGCGCCGGCCGCAGAACTGACTTTCCTCTACACCAGCGCGTCCGGCTCCACCAGTTGGACTCAATCGTCGACTCCAAGCGTCCTGTTTCACGGCCTGGGATCTTATACGGATGTGATTGTTCACAATGGGACCGAAACAACCGGCGGCGTAACACAAACGTTCTCCGATTTGTATTTTCGCAATTCGGTCAACAGTGGAGGATTTTTCGTTCAAAATGGCCCATCCCCGATCGTAAACGATCATGGACCACAAATTTACTCGGGAAGTGAGGCGAATCCCGTGTTCGCCGCGGGCGTCTACACACTGGACAACGGTTCCCTGACGGTGACCGACGCCGTTCCCGAGCCGGCCGCCTGGTCAATGATGCTGTTCGGCGTCGCCGGCCTGGGCGCCATGGCGCGCGCAAGCCGTCGCCGTCGCGTCGCCGCCTGAACCTCTAACGCCTTCATTGAACGGAAACGCCCCCGGCGTCGCGACCGGGGGCGCCGCTGTTACGCCCCTCCCCGCTTGCCCTTGCCGCCCCACGCTCCTAAGTCTGCGGCGCGGCGACGCGGGGACCCGGCCCTGACGCCCTTTTCCGAGTCTGGAGCGACGCGTGGCTCTCAATCTGCATCAGGGCGACCTGCCCGACGGCCTGTTCGACGGCGTCGGATCGGTGGCGATCGACTCCGAGACCATGGGTCTGCGCCTGGGCCGCGATCCCCTTTGCGTGGTCCAGATCCGCGGACCCACCGGCGATCCCCATGTGGTCCAGCTTTCCCGGCCAGGCTATGACTGCCCGAACCTGAAGCGGCTGCTGGCCGACCCGGCCATCCTGAAGATCTTCCACTTCGGCCGTTTCGACATCGCCATGTTCCACCTTCACCTGGGGGTGACCACGGCGCCGGTCTATTGCACCAAGATCGCCTCCAAGCTGGCGCGCACCTACACCGACCGCCACGGCCTCAAGGATGTCACGCGCGAGCTGCTCGGCCAGGACATCTCCAAGGCCCAGCAGAGCTCGGACTGGGGCGCAGCCCGTCTGTCGCCCGAACAGCTGGCCTACGCCGCCTCCGACGTGATCAATCTTCACGCGCTCAAGGATCGGCTCGACACGATGCTGGTCCGCGAGGGGCGGATGGCCCTGGCCCAGGCCTGTTTCGACTTCCTGCCCCACCGCGCCGCCCTCGATGTGGCCGGCTGGGACGAGATCGACATCTTCGCCCATGCATAAGTCCGTCCATGAGTGAGCTCTCCGCCGTCCGAAACATCGAGCCTGTCCACGCCGGCGGGCTCGGTCCGCCGCCGCGGGGCAAGGCGCGGGTTCATAGCCTGCTGGTGCGGGTGCTGCGGTGGGTCCTGCCCGCGATCATGGTCGGCACCATCGGCGCCCTGGTGGCTTTCGTCGCCCTCCACGCCTTGCGCCGGGCCGACGCCGTCCAGAAGGACGCCGCCACCCCAATCGAGATGATCAATCCGCATTTCTTCGGGCGGGACAGTCAGGGCCGTCCCTATACCCTTTCGGCGCGCCAGGCGGCGCGCGACGGCCGATCGCTCCAGAGGGTGCTGCTCAGCTATCCGGCGATGACGCTCGACGCCAACGGGGCCAATCCCTCGACCGTGACCGCAGACTCCGGCGTCTATCACGAGGATAGCCGGATCCTTTATCTGAAAGGCCATATCCTGGCCAACAACGCCAAGTCGTCGCGTTTCGCCACCGATGAGGCCGTCGTCGACACCCGCACCGGCGCGGTCACCAGCCCGACGGCCCTGTCCAGCCGGACCTCGGCCGGTGATCTGCAATCCAAAGGCTTCGATGTTTTCGACAAAGGCGATAGGGTCGTCTTCAAGGGCGGCGTTCACGCGCGGCTGAATCAGCACTAAGGAAGGGCCGGCGTCGCGGCGTCGGACTGAGGTTTTGGGTATGACGTACTGGACGGCCCGGGTGACTCAGGCTTTGGCCCTGACGACGGTTTTGGCGTTGGCCCAGGCCGGCGCGGCGCGAGCCCAGGTCGACACCCGGTCCAAGTCCCCCATCGACATCACCGCCGACACCGCCGAGGTCAGCAGCGCCCGCTGCGTGGCGATCTGGCGAGGGTCGGCGGAGGCGGTCCAGGACAAGACTCACCTGCGCGCCGACACCCTCACCGTCTATTCCCGGCCCAAAGCGGCCAGCGCGACATCCGGGAGCGCGGCCGACGGCCAGACCGCCTGCGGTGGGGCTGACCGCATCGAGGCCGATGGCCGCGTCTACTTCATGACCCCCGACGAGAACGCCCGGGGCGACCACGCCATCTATTTCCAGACGCGCGACGAGATCGTCATCACCGGCGATGTGGTGGTGGTTCAGGGCCTGAACGTCGCGCGCGGCTCGAAGCTGACCATCAAGGTCTCCACCCACGAGGCGACCATGACCGCCGGCGAAGCCGGGCCGGGCAAGTCTGGCCGCGTGCGCGCCGTGTTCTACCCGGACAAGTCGGGCGCCGATGGCCCGCCGGATGCGTCAGTGACGCCCCGGCCCGCCCCGGCGGCGAAACCTTGAAGGCCGGTCGATGAGCGTGAAATCGGCAAAGGCGGCCAGGGGCGCGACGGGACCGGGGCCTGGACCAGGGTCGGGCCTGGTGGTTGACCGCATCGGCAAATCCTTCCGCGGTCGTCAGGTGGTCAAAGGCGTCAGCCTGCGCCTCGCCCGGGGCGAGGTGGTCGGGCTGCTCGGCCCAAACGGCGCGGGCAAGACCACCTGCTTCTACATGATCACCGGCCTGATCGCCGCCGACTACGGCGCGATCTGGCTGGATGGCGAAGACATCACCAACCAGCCGATGTACCAGCGCGCCCGTCTGGGTCTGGGCTACCTGCCCCAGGAGACCTCGATCTTCCGCGGCATGACCGTCGAGCAGAACATCATGGCCGTGGTGGAAATGCGCGTCAGTTCTCGCGACAAGGTGCGCGAGATCACCAACCAGTTGCTTGCCGAGTTGCATATCGACCACCTTCGCGCGTCTCCCGCCGTGGCGCTTTCCGGAGGCGAGCGGCGGCGCGTCGAGATCGGCCGGGCCCTGGCCAGCGAGCCGGCTTTCATGCTGCTCGACGAGCCCTTCGCCGGCATCGATCCCCTGGCCATCGCCGACATCCGCGAGGTGATCGGCTATCTGCGCCGCCGCGGCATCGGCATCCTGATCACAGACCATAATGTTCGGGAAACGCTCGACATCATCGACCGCGCCTCGATCATCCACGCCGGCGAGGTGCTGTTCGAAGGCGCCCCGGACGAGATCCTCGCCGACCCGGAAGTCCGACGGGTCTACCTCGGCGACCGCTTCAGCTGACGCGGTCCCGCGCGGGCGAGACATTACGGAAAAGCCCGCGCTTGACACCATCCCACAGGAGTCGTGTTTACCCCCCATGCGTGTTCAAGTTTCAGGCAAACATGTCGACGTCGGCGACGCCCTTCGGGCCCGGATCGGCGACGAACTTCAGGCCGCCATCGGCAAGTATTTCGAAAAGGGCGGCGACGCCGAGGTCACGGTCAGCCGGGATGGTCATGGGTTCCGCGTCGATTGCGCGGTGACCCTCGCTACCGGCCAGAAGCTGCTCAGCCATGGCCTGGCCGGCGACGCCCACGCCGCCTTCAGCCAGACCCTGGCCAAGATCGAGACCCGGATCCGGCGCTACAAGACGCGGTTGAAGAGCCACACCCAGGCGGCCGGGGCGAAGGCCGCCGAAACCGCCTCGTTCTTCGTTCTGCGCGGTCAGGTCGACGACGTCGAGGAAGACGATTGGGACGACCATGAGGCCGGACACCCACCCGCCGCCATGGTCATCGCCGAAACCGAGGCGCCTTTGAAGACAATGACCGTTTCGATGGCGGTGATGGACCTCGATTTGCTGGACTCTCAAGCGATCGTGTTCCGTAACGCCGCCCATGGGGGTTTGTCCGTGGTATATCGGCGAACCGATGGCAACATCGGATGGATCGATCCGGAACGCACCAAGCGCTCCGCCTGAGGCTCCGGGCGCACCCGGACGTCAGGAGTCGTCGACAGTGTGATTTGTCGTTGGCCCTTACCCGTCGTCTCGGACCCATGCCTGACGCTCCTGGACCTGCCTCCCTGTGAACAATGACGTCTTGCCCCACATGATCGGCGACCTGCTGCCGGCCGGCTCGATCGCGCCGCGTCTGACCGCGTCGAACAAGCGGCAGGTGCTGGCGACGATCGCCGAGATCGCGGCCCGCGCCTATCCGGTCAAGGCCGGCAAGGTGCTGGACGCCCTTCTGGAACGCGAGGCGCTCGGCGCCACCGGCGTAGGCCACGGCGTGGCCATACCCCACGCCCGGCTGGAGGGCCTGAACAGGATGCGGGGGGTGTTCGTCCGCGTCACCCCGCCCGTGGACTTCGGGGCCGTGGATGACGAGCCGGTCGACCTGGTGTTCGCGCTGCTGTCGCCCCCGGACAGCGGTTCGGACCATCTGCGCGCCCTGGCCCGCATCGCCCGGGCCCTGCGTTCGGCGGAGCTTCGCAGCCAGCTCCGACAGGCCGGAGGCTGTGACGCCATCCAGGCTCTGTTGGTCAGGGACACGCGCCCCTCGGCGGCGTGAGGCTCAGGGGAGGCGGCGAGACGCCCCGAAAAACGCTCCCTCAGTGCACCGAAACCGGAGCCAGTTCATGGGCCAGGGCGGCGGCGACGGCCGATTCGCGGTCGCCCAGCACAGCCAGGCGAGCGCCGTCGGCGCGATGCACGGCATAGAGGATCTGCTCGGGACGCAGGTCAAAGCCCTTGATCGTCTCCACCGGCGTGTCGGCCATGATCTCCGCCGCCTTGATCGGACGCACATAGACCAGATTCGGCGCGCCGAGCGCGGCGAAGTCTTCCGAGGTGAGGGGGACGAGATTCATGCCAACTCCTTGACTTGACTGATGGAAACGGCCGCCGGATCTAGCCGGCCGTCCGGATGGGAACAGGTCGCGAGCGCTTGGTTGAGTGCGGGCGGATCAGGTCGACGCACAGAAGCCCGTCCTCAAGCACGGCCGCATCGACCTCAAGACCGTCGGCCAGCATGAATCCGCGCTGGAAGCCGCGCGCGGCGATGCCGCGGTGCAGGAAGGCGCGGTCCGGTCCCGCCGCGGGCTCGGGGTCGCGCTTGCCGACGATGGTCAGCTGGTTGTCCTCGACGGTCACCGACAGAGACTCCGATCCGAAACCGGCCACCGCCAAGGTGAGCCTGATTCGGCCATCGCCGCAGTCCTCGATATTGAAAGGCGGATAGACATCCCCGGAAATCTTGGCGGCCCGCTCCAGAAGCGAGCGGGTGTGATCGAAACCAAGCAGCAGGGGACTGTCGAAGAGCAGCGTCCGGTTCATGCGAGCCCTTGAAAAAGCGACCCCGCGGCGATCCGCCCCGGATGGGCGCGGCGCGTCGCGTCAATCTCAAGTGGCTATTGGCGGGGCCGGGTTCAAGGCGCCGGCCATTCGACCGAATGGAAAGGGCCGCCCGGCGTTACCGGACGGCCCTTGTTGGTGGAGCTAAGCGGAGTCGAACCGCTGACCTCTTGAATGCCATTCAAGCGCTCTACCAGCTGAGCTATAGCCCCGAAGTGTTCGGGTCTCGTGCGTGGCCCGGAAGGACCCAGCGGAGAAGCGGCGGAACCTAGTCAAACCGCTTCGCCCGTCAAGGGCTTTCAGCCAACTTTCGGCCCGGAACCCCTATTGATCGTCGGGGCCTCCTTCGCCGGGCAGGCCGTCGATCTCGTCTTCCGGGAAATCGTCGTCCTCGTCCTCGATGAACGGCACCTCGTCGTCGTCGGCGGCTTCGAGATCGTCGTCCTCGGCGAAGTCCACGCCGATGTCGTCGGCCGGCGACGAGGGTGTCGCGTCGGTTTCGTCGGTGTCGTCGTCCGAGATCAGCGGCGGATCATCCACCACCGCGTCCAGTTCGGGGGCGTCATCGGGCTCGGCCTCGAAGCCGTCTTCAGACTCGACCTTGGCGACAACTTTTTCTTCCTCGGCGTCGTCCTCCGGCACGATGGCGCGGGCGCGCACCCTGCGGTTGCGCAGCGCCTCTTCGGGGTCGAAATCGGCCCCGCACTTCGGACAATGCGCCGGGCGACGACCCAGGTCATAGAATTTAGACGAACAGGTTGGGCAAATCTGTTTTGCGCCCAGTTCGGGATTGGCCAATGCGGCGACCTCTGCTGCTGGCAGGCTTAAAGCGGCGGGTCCCTTGCCATGGCG
>CAIQDO010000576.1 GCA_903870555.1 uncultured Caulobacteraceae bacterium | reverse complement strand
GGCCGCTGAACCCGGAATTGGCCAGTCGCGAGATCGTCGTCGCCTGGCGCGCCGGCTCGACCCGCGCCACCGAGGGGCGGCTGCTGGCCGAGATTTTCGCCGGGCGGTAAGGGCCAGGCGGGTCAAGGCGTCAAGCCTGGGTGGCGCGGCTTTGAAACGCCAAGACGCCAAGAACGCCAGGAGGTGTCGCCGACCTCTCCAAACCCGGGAATTCTAGAGCGGCGTGCGTGATTCAAGACTCACGCACGCCGCTCCAGATTTTTGATCTCGCATCGTTTTTGCGGAAAACCGGTTCCAACTTTTCCGCACGATGCTCTAACGGCCTCGAGGCGCGCAAAGCGCGCGAAAAAAGCCTGGTTCGAACGCCAAAGCGTCGGCGAATCGGCAATCCCGTCTTGGCGTCCCTGGCGTCCTGGCGTTTCAAGGCCACCTCTCCTCCTCCGGCCACCGGAGGAGGAGAGACGCCGCTATCAGAAGTCGGCGGCGAGGGTTACGAACACCATGCGCGGCGGGATCGGGTAGAAGTTGTAGGTTCCCGAGGCCGCGCCGACGACGACGGTGGAGGCGCCCTTGATGTCGCCAAGATTGGTGACGTTGACGCTGACCTTGGCGCCCTGGACGTAGGCGTTGGCCGGCACGGGCAGGCGGTAGCTGACCTCCAGGCTGGTCAGGAAGTAGCTGCCGACCGACAGGTCGTTGGTGTAGGTGGCGTACCGCTTGCCGACATAGTCACCAATGAGCTGGCCTTCGAGGCCGCCCCAGTTGGCGCTGACCACGAATTTGTTCATCCAGGCCGGATCGCCGGGCAGGACCTTGCCGGCGGTGGGCACCACCGTCACGCCGGTGGTGTAGTTGTCGTTGTAGACGGTGCGGTTGTAGGACAGGGCGTCATAGACCGACAGGTGCGAACCCAGATGGATCGTGCCGGCGACATCGACGCCGTCCGTCGTGACGCTGCCGACATTGGCCAGGATCGACGGCCCCGACACCAGCGACAGGATCACCGGCGTGGAGCTAACCTGCAGCAGGCGGTTCGAGAAGTCGACATGATAGTAGCTGACCTGGGCGTCGACGCCCGAGATCGGGCCAAGCTCCAGGGCGCGATGGCTGCGCAGACCGCCCTCGTAGGTCCAGGAGGTTTCCGGCTTCACCGTGGCCTTGAACAGGTCGAAGGCCGCCTGGGTGGGCAGGCTCCACGGCGACAGGCCCGAGGCGCCGTAGGTGACGAATTGGCGCAGGTTGTTCTGGATATTGACGAACACCTGTTCATGGGCGGTGACGTCCCATACCGCGCCGAACTGCGGCAGGAAGCCCTTCAGGGTGTCGATCTCGCCGGACGGATAGTGGACGAAGCTGTTGGTGCCGACCACCGCCGGCAGGTTCTGCTGGTTGATCGGGAAGTCGCCGCGAGCGAACTGCAGGCTCGACTTGAAGCCGGCCTGGAGCAGCAGGCTGGGCAGAACCCGCCACTGATCCTGCAGGTGCAATACCAGGACGTTGTTGTTGATGACGCTGCGGTACTGGGTGAAGTTCTGGTGGGTGGGGATGTCATAGGGCGACAGGTCGGTGGAGCTGGCCGCGAAAGGGTACCAGACGCGGGTGGCGGTGGAGTGGTTGTGCTCGTACCAGGCGCCGGCCTGGATGTGGTGCTCGCCCAGGGTCCAGTCGAGGTTCGACCGCAGGCCGCCGCGGTTGATCAGATATTCGGTGGTGCGCACCGCATAGCCCGATCCGCCGAACTGCGAGATCAGCTGGGCGGTGGTGTTGGCGGTGGGATAGTAGGTGGCGAACAGGCCCGGCAGACCGGCCTGATTGACCGGACCGGCGACGATGCCGCGGCCGTAGTCGTAGTGCCCGTACGCCTGCACCGACAGCGTCGCGTTGGGGGCCAGCTTATAGTCGTACTGGGCGTAGGCCAGGTCGTCCTGGCGCTGGGCGGCGCTGAAGCAGTTGCGGAAATTGTCGCCGGCCGAGGCCGGCGGCGCGCCGGTGGCGGGATTGAGGTAGGCGATGCAGCCGGCGATGTCCGGATAGATGTACGGCCGGGTGTAGGGGTAGGGATTGTCGACCGCCTTGGACGGGTTGACGACGATGGAGTCCTCGTTCGGCTCGACCTTGTTGTCCCAGTCGAAGAACAGCGTCAGCTTGCCCTTGTCGTCCTGGTGGACGAACTTGGCGTTGACCTGATCGTCCTTCTGGTGACCGTCGAAGTCCCAGGCCTTCTGGTCCTGGTGCAGGTAGGAGACATAGGCGGTATTGCCGCCGCCGAAGTCGCCGGTGTCGAGGCGCACGAAGGTGCGGGTGGTGTCATAGCTGCCCAGGGTCTCGGCGATGTGGCCGCCCCGGCGCTGGCTGGGGTCGACGGAGAAGGTCTCGATCGCCCCGCCGAGGTTGCTGGTCGAGGCCGTGGCCAGATCGCCGGCGCCGGACGACAGGATCACCTTGGAGACGTTCTCGCTGATCACCGCCCGCGACGGGCTCAGGCCGTTGTAGTTGCCGTATTGCTGGTCGCCGAGCGGCACGCCGTCAAAGGTGAAGCCCAGCTGCTGCAGGCTGAATCCGTGGACGTACAGAGTCTCGTTCTGCTCGTTGTTGCCCCAGGGATCGGCGGTCTCGAAGATCACGCCAGGCAGGGTCTGAATCGCCTTCAGCGGGCTGATCCCGGGCAGGATCTTCTGCACTTCGGGTCCGCCGAGGGCGACGGCCGAGCGGGTGGTGTTGCCGCTGGTCACCACGATCTCGGTGACCGCGACCGGTTCGGCCGCCGGCGCGGCGGCTTCCGAGGTGTCGGCCGCGCGGGCCGCGGCGGCGAGACCGAGCGCGCCCAGCGCACAGGCGGCAAACAGCGCGCGGCGGCGGCCGCCGACCAGAAAATGGCTCATGGAATATCCCCGATATGGTGGTGTCCGCCTTCGCTGGGCGGTGGGGCGGAGCTAGCGCGGGATTGCTGAGCCTGCGTGACGGATCGACGATTGTTTTGCGACAACCACGCCCAGGCCATGCCGGCGGCCGCGACCGCCCCGACTCATCGACGATGATTTTCCTGGGAAAACCCTCTAGTCTGAAGGCATGAGCCTTCCGTTCCTCAAGATGAACGGTCTCGGCAATGACTTCGTCATCGTCGCGGCCGACGGCGAGCCCTTCGATCCGAGCCCGCGGTGGGCTCGGGCGATCGCCGATCGCCACGACGGCGTCGGCTGCGATCAGCTGATCGCCATCAGCCGATCGGGGATGGCCGACGCGGCCATGCGCATCTGGAACGCCGATGGCGGCGAGGTGGAAGCCTGTGGCAACGCCACCCGCTGCGTCGGCTGGCTGATGATGGAGGCGACGGGCCGCGACCAGGTCAGCATCGACACGGCCGGCGGCCTGCTGATCGCCAGCCGCGCGCCCGGGCAATCGGTGACCATCGACATGGGCGAGCCGCGCCTGGCCGCGCCCGAGATCCCGCTGGCCTGGTCGATGGACACCGTCGAACTTCCCCTGCGGCTGGATACGGACCTCGGCCGGCCCGGATGCGTCAACATGGGCAATCCTCACGTGGTGTTCTTTGTCGACGACGTCGAGACCGCGCCGGTGCGGACCGCGGGGCCGGGGCTGGAGACCCACTGGCTGTTTCCTGAAAGGGCCAACGTCGGTTTCGCCCAGATCGTCGCGCGCGATCACATCCGCCTGAAGGTGTGGGAGCGCGGGGTGGGCCAGACCCGCGCCTGTGGCACCGGCGCCTGCGCGGCGCTGGTGGCCGCCCACCGCCGTGGCCTGGCTGAGCGGACAGCCACCGTCGAACTCGACGGCGGACCCCTGACGATCGAATGGCGCGAGGCCGACGGCCATGTGCTGATGACGGGGCCGGTGGCGGTGGAATTCCTGGGCCGGCTGCCCGGCGAGTGCGAAGCGTTCGATCGAACGCTAGCGGTCGCGGATGGGCGGAGTCTCTGTTAAGAGCCGCCGCTACGCCGCGTCGCGCGGCCGGATGTTTTGGTTGGATGGCTGACGGCTTTCAGATTTCGCACGGCGCGCGCATGGGCTCGGGAGTGGAGGTGGTCACCTTCGGCTGCCGCCTGAACGCCTGCGAGTCCCAGGCGATCCGCGAACAGGCCGCCCTGGACGGCGTCGAGGACACGGTGGTGTTCAACACCTGCGCCGTCACCGGCGAGGCGGTGCGCCAGGCGCGCCAGGCGATCCGCAAGGTTCGCCGCGAGCGCCCCGGGGTCCGGGTGGTCG
>CAIQDO010000575.1 GCA_903870555.1 uncultured Caulobacteraceae bacterium | reverse complement strand
GGGCCGGTCGATCACCGCGGCGCCCTCGGCGGCGGCGAAGTCGCGCACCCGGCGCAGCAGGCGGCCGGCGACGCGCGGCGTGCCCCGCGCCCGCGCGGCGATCTCGGCGGCCCCGTCGGGCGCGAGGTCCAGCCCCATCTTGCGCCCGGCCTGACCCAGCACCCGTTGCAGTTCCTCGGGGGTGTAGAACTCCAGCCGGATCGGGATGCCGAAGCGGTCGCGCAGCGGCGTGGCCAGCAGTCCCGCGCGGGTGGTGGCGGCTACCAGGGTGAAGGGGGCCAGATCGATGCGGATCGACCGGGCCGACGGGCCCTCGCCGATGATCAGATCGAGGGCGTGGTCCTCCATCGCCGGATAGAGGATCTCCTCGACATTGGCCGCCAGCCGGTGGATCTCGTCGATGAACAGCACGTCGTTGGCTTCGAGGTTGGTCAGGATCGCCGCCAAGTCGCCGGCCTTGGCCAGCACCGGCCCGGAGGTGGCGCGGAAATTGACGCCCATTTCGCGGGCGACGATCTGGGCCAGGGTGGTCTTGCCTAGCCCCGGAGGCCCGAACAGCAGCACATGGTCCAGCGCCTCGCCTCGGCCGCGGGCGGCGTCGATGAACACCCGCAGATTGGCCTTGGACTGCTCCTGCCCGACGAACTCGGCCAGGGTCTGGGGCCGCAGGGCCTTGTCCGACCCTTCCAGAGGCGCCGCCTCGCCGGACACCAGCCGCGTCACCGGCCCAGTTCCTGCAGCGCCGCCTTGATCAGGGCCGCCTCGCCGGCGCCGTCGCCGAGCCGGATCAGCGCCTGATCGACCATGCGGCGGGCGGTGATCTCGGCCACGCCCAGGCCCATCAGGGCGGCGACAGCCTCGCCTGCGGCGGTGGCGACCGGTTTCGCGGCGACCGCGCCGCCAAGACCGGCGTGCGCCCCGGCGACCAGGCCGTCGCTGATCGGCTTGTCCTTCAGCTCGACGATGATGCGCAGCGCCAGCTTCGGTCCGACGCCATTGGCCCGGGCCACGGCGGCCTTGTCCTCCCGCGCCACGGCGGCGGCGAGATCGGCCGGCGGCAGCACGTCGAGCACGCCCAGCGCCGCCTTGGGGCCGACCCCCTGGATGGCCTGGAGCATGACGAAGGCGCGGCGCTCCTCGCGGCTGAGAAAGCCATAGAGGCGGGGGCCTGCCGCCTCCGACCACTGGGTTTCGACGTGAAGAATGGTCTCGTCGCCCGGCGCCGGCAGGCGGCCGAGGGTGCGGGCGCCGCAGCGGACGACATAGCCGACGCCGCCGACATCGATCAGGGCGTCCTCTTCCGCCACCTCGGCGACGATGCCACGGAGCCGGCCGATCATGCCGCGCTGTCCAGGCGGCGCCGCGCGGTGCGGGCGTGGGCGTGGGCTATGGCCACGGCCAGGGCGTCGGCGGCGTCGGCGGTCGGGCTGCCGGCGGTCGGCAGCAGGCGGGCGATCATGAAGGCGACCTGAGACTTGTCCGCCCCGCCGGTGCCGACCACCGCCTTCTTGACCACCTTGGCGGCGTATTCGGCCACCACCAGCCCGGCGCGGGCCGGCGGGATCATCACCGCCGCCCGGGCGTGGCCGAGCTTGAGGGTGGAGGAGGGGTTGGTGTTCATGAATGTCTCTTCCACCGCCGCCTCGTGCGGCGCGTGGGTCTCGATGATCGCCGTGACCCCCTCGAACAGGGCCAGAAGCCGGTGGGCCAGGGGCAGGGTGTCGTCGGGCGCGATGACGCCGTGGGCGACGTGGCTCAGCCGCGCGCCGGTGATGGCCACGACGCCCCAGCCGGTGCGGCGAAGCCCGGGATCGAGGCCCAGAATGCGAATCGCGTTCGTCATGTGTTCTCACACCATCGCCCAAGGCGAGCGTCAGGGGAAGCGGTCAGCGACGGCGCGCCACTCGCGCTCCTTGGGCGAACCTTCTAAGACAAGCGCCTTGCGGCAAGATCAGAGTTTGGGACCACGGCGAATGGGCGCGACGGGCGACGACGACTTCGTATTCGACGAGGCGACCGGCGAGTGGATCAGCGCGGCCGACGCCGCCGCCAAGACGACAGCCGCTCCGGCGGCCAGCGGCGCCGTCGAGGTGCGGGATTCGGTGGGCAATCTTCTGGCGGACGGCGACAGCGTCACCCTGATCAAGGACCTCAAGGTCAAGGGCGCCGGCCAGACGCTCAAGCGCGGCACGGTGATCCGCTCGATCCGCCTGACCGGCGACGACCAGGAGGTCGACTGCCGCTACGAAGCCATCAAGGGCCTGGTGCTGCGGGCGGAGTTCCTGCGCAAACTCTAGCCCGCGCGGCGGTCCACCTCGCGGCTCCAGGCGGCGGAACGGTCGCGGATGTAGGCGTCGACGTCGTCGGCCGAGGCGAATCCCGACGACGGAGCGACCGCGGTTGCGTAGAAACCGTGTTCATTCGGGATCGGCAAGGCGGCCAGCAGTTCGGCGTGGCGCAACTCCATCGCCGAAGGCGCGCCGGCGCCATGTGGCTGGGCCTGCGATACGGGCGGGGTGACGCCTTTCAGAGGGTCATCGCCGGCGCCGCTCGGGGTGGTGAGCGTCAGCACGTCGCCGAGGGACGCGGCGGCCCGATCCCGCGCGGTCAGGGGCGCGAGGCCGAAGCGTTCCTGAAGCGTCTTCAGCACCGATGTGTGGTCGACGACGCCCGTCGCCGGGCGGAACACCGTGCCCGGGGCGATCCGCGGCGAAACGAGAACGGCTGGAACCCGCACCCCGAAGCGTGTGAAGTCGAAGCCGAACTGGCCCACCGAGCCGTCTCCTGGCGGCGTGGCGCCGGTCGGCGGGGGGACATGGTCGTAGTTGCCGCCATGCTCGTCATAGCTGACGATCAGCAGGGTCGATGACCAGTTCGGACCGTTGCGCAGGGCGTAGTAGACGTCGTGCAGGAACTGTTCGCCCTTGGCGATGTCGTAGTTGGGATGTTCGCTGTTGCCGGCGGCGCCCCAGCTGGGTTCGAGGAAGGTGAACGGCGGCAGCGTCCCCTTGGCGGCGCGAGCCTGGAAATCGGCGAACAGCCCAAAGTGGCTGTTGGGCGCCGCGTGGGTGTCGGTGAAATCCAGTCGGGTGAGCGGCGCGCGATCATAGCCGAAGATCGCCCAGTCGAGCCCCTTGTCGGTCAGCCGCCCGAAGATGCTGGGGCAGGTGAACGCCTTCACCTTGTCGTCCATGTGGCCCTGCGAGGTGCCGGCCAGGGCGAAGGCCCGGTTGGGCATGGTCATGGTCGGGACCGATGCGAACCAGGCGTCGCAAACCGCATAGCCCTTGGCCAGGCCGCAAAGCACCGGCAACAGCGTGGGCGTATAGGCGCCCATGATCTGCGCGGGCTTCACGTCGGGCAGGGTGTCCTTGTATTTCTTGGCGATGTCCGAGGCGATGGCGGCCTTGAAGTTGACGACGAAGCCCTTGTTCGTCGGCGTCGAGTGGGCGGGCGGCGGATCGGCCGAGAACAGCTGCTGGTTGGTGTTCTGGAAGCCTTCGCCGGGATCGGCCCCCGGGGCGAGATAGGGGTGTGGATCGCCCGCCTGAAGGCGATAGACCGGCACGATCGCCCCCTTGTCGTCCGGGTTGGACTCCCCTCCGGTCAGGCCGTTGAAGGCCTGTCCCGACGGCGAGACATTGCCCGTGTCGGCGTAGAGAAAGCCCAACAGCTGATCGAACGAGCGATTCTCTAGAATGAGCCACACAACATGGTCTATGGCGTTGAGCTGGTTGGACATCTTCGTCTCCGGAAGATTGCACGCCAACTCTTTACCCAAAAAATAAGACGGGCCTGTGACGTTGCTTCCGTCAGGCCGCCCGAGCCGCCGCTGGTGCGGCCAATCCCGCCCTCTCCAGCAACCGACCCTGCTCGGCGCGAGGCCGATAGAGGAAGTCGGCCGGCAGGCCGAGGCGAACGCTGGCCTGGCAGGGCGGAGAGGCGGGGTCCATCCGACGTTCGGCCAGGGCGGCGGCCAGTTTCAGGGCGATGCGGTCGGCGGCGGTGAGGTCGTAGGCGGCGCCGAGACGCAGCCTGCCGCGGATCAGCGGCGGCAGGATCGACACCGAGGCCCGGGCCAGGGCGCGGTGGAGGAACTTCGGCACGGCCGGCGCCGCCTTGCCCGACTGGATGATGCCGAGGAACTCCTCGACGATCGGATGGGGCTCGAACCCGCCCGCGAGCCGCATCATCATCGCCTCGAAATCGGCGTTCGAGCGCGGCGAGTCGCGCACGCCATAGAGCCGCGCCACCGCCTGGCCCTCCGCGAAGAAACGGGCCTTGTCGGACGGCGTCACCGGGGCGACGAAACGGTCGTAGGCGTTGAGAAAGCCGTAGGCGGCGGTGGCGCTGACCCAGTCGAGGAGTTGCGTGTCCAGAGCCTGATAGGCCGTTCCGCCGGGTGTCTCGCCGCCGACACGCGCGTGCATGTTGGTGACCCCCTGGATCACCCGGCGGGCGGCGCTGGCCGGTCCATAGACCCCGACCATGGCGGCGACACCGGTGCGGCGCGACCGGCCGATCGGGTCGGCCTTGTAGGTCGAGTGGTCCCACACCCCGGAACGGATCCGCGGGTCGGCGAACTCCATCAGCACCGCGGCCACGCCGCCGATGCCGAGGGCGACCTGATTCTTGTAGATCCGCCACTGGACGGACCCCGGCGAGAGCAGCGCGGCCTCGCCCGCGGGACCGGTGAAATCGATCTTCCAGCCCAGGTAGGCGGTCATTTCGGTCATCGCTGTCTCCAGAACGCTTACAGCTTGGCCAGCCGTCCGCCGTCGACGGCCAGGCCGGCGCCGGTGATGAAGGCGGCGTCGTCGCTGGCCAGGAAGGCGGCGGCCGCGGCGATATCCTTCGGCCGACCGACGTCGCGGGCGTCCAGGGTTTCGGCGCCCGACTTCAGGTTGGGGTTCTCCCATAGCATCGGCGTGTCGATGGCGCCCGGCAGGATGGCGTTGGCGCGGATGTTGCGGTCGCGGCCCTCGATGGCGGCGGTGCGGGTCAGGGACATCATCGCCGCCTTGGCGGCCGAATAGGGCGCGGCGTTGGGCGAGGTGCGCACGGCGTGGACGCTGGCGATGTTGACGATGGCCCCGCCGTCTGGGCCGGCGTGCAGGAACAACTCCTTGGTGAAGAAGGCGGCGCCGAGCAGGTCGACGTGCAGCACCTTCAGCCAGTCGGCCGCCGTCCATTCGGCCAGGGTCTTGAAGGTCATCAGCCCGGCGTTATTGACCACCACATCGAAGCGGCCGAACCGGCTCAGCGTCGCCGCCACCGTCGCGGCCACCTGGGTCTCGTCGCCGACGTCGCAGGCGACGCCGAGCGCCTCGGCGCCGCAGTCGGACGCGATCTTGGCGGCCGCGGCCGAGGCGGCGTCGCCGTTCAGATCGGCGATCACCACCCGCGCCCCCTCCTGGGCGAAGCGCATGGCCACGGCGGCGCCGATCCCGCCGGCCGCGCCGGTGACCACGGCGACTTTGTCGCGGAAACGGGATTCGATCATGCGGACTCCATCTTTGGCCGGACGGTCAGGTAGACGCTCCGGGAGGGCGGCGCATCCCTCGATTCGGTGATTAGCCTCCTCCAGGCCTCGCCCGCTGGACCGGTCTTGCGGTCATGGGACATTTCCTTGCTTCCCACTATGCCCGGTCACAAACGAAATTCCTGACAGGTCCCGCGCATTGGGTTTACGAATATCTGTTCGCGAAGACGGACCGGGACAACATCGACGACAGGGAACTGGCCGCGTTTCGCAAGCCAGCCAAGACCGATGAGGGGCTGGACGATCAGCAGTTGGATCGACTCCTGGGAGGCGGAGACTTTACGGAGATTTGCCATGGCCGCTAAACCTAATTTCAAGAGCGATGCCTCTGAGGCCATCCATTCGTCCGCCTCGGCCCTGTTCAAGGTCGGCGCGATCGACAAGGCGACGATGCGCGATTTCGACGAGTCCTGCCTGGCCGTCACCCCGGTGATTACGCCCGCTACCTTAACACCAGCGAAAGCACGACCGAGCAGTGGAAGACCGGGGCCAAAAAGCCGAGCGGCGCCGCCCTGATGCTGCTGGCCATCGTCCAGAAGCGCGGGCTTCAGATTCTGACCTGACCGGCATAACGATCGCTGAGCACCGATCTCGCCTCACCATGTCGAACAGCAGTCAGCTTGATTTCATTCAGACCGACTACCTCCACGTTTTCGTCGGGCAGTCGGTCCTACCAAAACTCTATGGGTCAGCGAATCCCGCCGCGATTGATCACGTCTGCCTCTTTTTCTTGAAGAAGGCCACGCGACACTTGGAGGCAATCCGCACGCTCTGCCGCCATGAGTTTGGCGAGGACGCCCTGATCTTGGGCAGGACGATGCTCGAACACTGCCTCTACCTTGAGCACATCGCCGCCGGCGCCGACGTCGAGCAGCGGCGCATTCGCGCGGAGTCGTTCGTCTATGATGGCGACCGCCAGCGCGTTGAAAAACTTAAGGAGCTTGATGCGCTGAAGGCGGCCGGCAAAAGCCTGTCCTGGATAGCGGGCCTCCAGTCATCCAATCCGGTCCAAGAGGTGAGTCCCGAGCCGCTGGGGTTTCAACGCTTGCCGAACCTCAAGGCTATCGCCACTGGCCTCGGCGGCGAATGGGAGTCCTACTACCACTTCGTCTATTGGAGCGTGTCGAAGCTGGCGCACCCAAGCGGCCTTGGGAGCCGCACCTACACGGCCGATCCGGACTCGGAGGCCGAGGTTAGCCGAGCACTGGCGCTCGCCTTCCCGATGCACGCCTATCTGACGCGTACAGTGCTTGAACTCTTGGGCCGGGCGGACCTCTTCCCAGCGCTGGATGAACGAATGAGCCGATTCATCAACCTAGACTCGCAAGGCTGATAGTGGTTTGGCCCGCGTCTCCTGGTTGGTGGCCGACATCGTCGACTATGTCATCAGCTGGGGACTGCGGCCGCGCAGCATAACGGCCCCGGCTTGAGAGGAGCTATCCGACCTTGCCAACCATGTGCGCTGTTTGGGCTATGTGCGGCACGCCGAAGACGGTGCCGTGGTCTACGGCCTGACGATCCACAATCAACGATCTGCGACCCGCGCCGCGCCATAAAAAAAGGCAGTGCCGCGTTGCTGCTAACAAAGCCTCCGTCATCGGAATGGGGTTTGGATCCTGGCATGTCAACCGGCTTCGCCGCCTGCCGTGGTTGCATCCATTGTCGGTTCTGCGGCTGGCTGGGGCAGTGATTCCCTCAGGTTGTCCTGAGCGTCCCAAGTCGTTCGACCTTGAGGAATTGCCGGCTGAGGCTTATTCGGACCCTGCGGCTTTTGGAAACCGAATGTCTGCTGCCCGCTGCGCATGGCTGAACCGTTCCGATGGTCCGGAGAGCCCTTGGACTGGGCCGAGTATTTCGCGCAAGGGTCAGAGAGGCAAAAGCCACAGTCGATAGGCAAAAGATAGCCGGGGACTCTATAGCGCAAAACCCGCGCCGTTTTCCAATGCCGCCATCGAAAGGGCGACACCCGCCTGAAGATGGATGGTCACACGGGGACAGTATAAGCGATGTCATGGTTCAAGAAGATCTTCCGGCCTGGTCCGAGCAAAGAGGTGAAGGCTGTCGCCGATTTGGAAATGTCGGAAGTCATTGAACGTGTGTGGCCGCTCTATCAAGCCAATCTTCGGGGCTACCTCTCACAAATCGATCTTATGAAAACAATACAACTGCCCTATGACTATCGAAAAATTAACGGCATGTTCCTTTGGGGCATGATTGCAAGTTTTTTATCTGGTCGGCCCGCGCTTCCCACGGACGCTCACACTCGAATTGCTCTTTACATGATGCATTATTTTGCTGATGTTGCAGCATTACCTTTTGAGGAAGGCCGCCTTAGGGCAATAGATGCAGCGGAGTTGTTTGACAAACGGATCCGCTTCTCGATGCTGCCGTGGAAGCGGGAGCGAAAGCTTATCAAGAGGGCGGAGATGGCCATTTAGCGGTCGCCCAGGCGGTCGCAGCATGGTCATGGGGCAAATCGGGAGACGATTCCCTCTCGTACTGACGGACACGGCGTCGCGCGCGTCCGTCGGCACGCTTAGCCCTCTACGGGGCCCGATTTGATGGCCCCACTTGCGGCGAACTCATGCGCTTCCACCTTCTGCGCAGCAGCTTTCGCTCTCAGTTCTTCGACTCGGCGCTTCGTGTTCTCGTCACTCCAAAGGAACGTGGGCACACTGAATAAATCAGTAAGCTCAAACACGAGACGAATTTCGGCATCGGGTCGGTTTTTGTTACTTGGGTGGATGACATGCGAATAGCTTCCGAGCCGAATAACGCCATCGCGTGACAGAGAGACTTGCTCGACAATATGGGTGCGGGGGTTGATACCCCAAAAGAGTTGAATCGTCTCGGTCTTGTACGCCTTCGTCCCCTTTTTCGGTGACATCTGCGACTCCTTTAACAATCTCGATTAAAACCACTTCGGGCGAAACGATCAAAAGTTCCAAAAGTGCCAAAAGTGCGGTGACGCCTCATCATGTCACCGAAATTGCGAAATTGCGAAATTGGAAATTGGAAATTGGAAATTGAAATTACAAAATCAAATCGCGCCGAGAGATCCCCCGAGATCCCCCCCGCGTTCGATCTCACGGACGCAGCGCGGCTTTCGCCTCATCAGGAAGCCGGGCAATCACGCTCAGATAGGCCGTGGCGGTGGCGTCGGGGGCGCGCCGGCCCTGCTCCCAGCCTTTCAAAGTCGCCAGGGGAATGCGATAGGCCTCGGCGAATTCGCTCTGTGACATATGGAGATGTTCACGGATCGCGCGCGCGTCCGTCACCTGGACGATATGCGTCCTTGCTCCGGTCGTCTCGCCCTTGGTGTAGGCGATGGCCTCTTTGAGGCCCTCGATAATGTCCTCGCCAAGCTTCGTCATCATACGTCTCCTAGTTCCGCAGTCCCTGTTTCAGTTCTGCCACATATTCCGTAAATAGCCGCTTCTCGTCCGGCGAAATATCGCCGCGCTCCGCCTTTGCATAAAGTGTAATTAAGAATAGTGGGTTTTCCATGTCATAATAAAAATAGATGATCCGTACACCACCCCGCTTACCGATCCCCTTTCGACCCCATCTGATTTTACGGATACCCCCTGTACCTGGAATGATAACTCCGGTCTCGGGATTCTGCGCGATAAAATCTATAAATTCTTCCTTTTCGTCATCCGCCCAAACCTTCGCGGCGCTCCGCAGAAAAGTCGGCAGTTCGACGACAGTGAGAGGCCTAGTCCACATCGTCATTCTATACGTCAATGACGCCCGACCGTCAAGGCAGATCTTCGGCCGACGGGCGTCTCGCCTGCCGTGTCTGGCGGACAATCGCCGGCAAGGCTGCCGGAGAGACTCCGTCAAATATTTGCAAAATGCGATTAACATCGCAATTTGCAACATCTATCCTTCTTCCCATTTCCACCGCCGCCCACCTCGAATTCGCCGATATCGACGCGGCCATCGCCAGGGGCGAGTGGTGGATGACCCTGTTCGACGCCCTTTCCGATGCCGGAATGAGACAGGTCAGAGCGCTGAAGCCCGACAGCTGCGAGAGTCTCGCCCGGAACGTGCAGGTGTTCTGCCGACTCGTCCACGCCGTGCTTCTGGCCATCGTCGCCGCCATGCGGTTGGACGAGGTCCTGCGGGGCCTCGCCGACCTGCGCCGGCTCGCCCCAGAGGCGATCGCCGCCGCCCTGGCGCGCGCCAGGGCCAGGACCGAGCAAGCCGCCGCCGCGCGGGCCAGGGCCCGCGACAAGGCAAGGGCGAGGCGCGAGGCGCTGAAGGCGACGGCGCGCGAGGACGCGGCCGACCTCTCCGACTGCGAGATGCAAGACCGCGAAAGGCTCGACCGGAAGGAAACGGCCCTTCTCGACCGCGACCCCGTGATCGAGGCGCTGGACCGGCGCCTCACCGTCGATCCGGCCGGCGTCGACTTCGACACCCTGCCGCTGCGCCGGACGGTGGAGCGCATCTGCGCCGCCCTCGGCGTCACGCCCGATTGGCGCCGCTGGGAAGCGGGCGACTGGACGATGGGCGGGCCGCCCGCGGACCAGACACCTTCGGGTCCGCGGGCGTCCCCGCCCGCAAACCGCCGTGCCGTGACGCCGTTCTTGCGGGCGATCCCCGAACTCCCCGGCTTCACGCCGCGCAAGACCGACACCGCCCTTGCGCTCGTCCTCGGCGCCGGTTCGAACGCGCCCCTCTGGCCCCCGCCGCCGGCCTAGACCACGCCGCGGCTGGTCAGGTCGGCGATCTCTTCGGCCGTAAGCCCCAGCCCGCCCCAGATCTCCGCATTGTCCTGTCCGACCGTCTGGGGCGCGATCGCCCGGACGGCGCCCGGCGTGCGGGACAGCTTCGGAAAGACGTTCTGCATCGCCACCTCGCCCCAGCGCGGGTGCGGCAGTTTGACGATGGCCTCGCGGGCGGCGAAGTGAGGGTCCTCCAGCATTTCAGGCGCGCGGTAGATCTTCCCGGCGGGAACGCCGTGGGCGATCAGCAGGCTCTCGACCTCGGCGATCGGCAGGGTCGCGGTCCAGCCGCCGATCAGGGCGTCGAGCTCGGACTGATTGTCGCCCCGCGCGGCGTGGGTGGCGTATCGCGGATCGTCGGCCAGTTCGGGCCGGCCCATGGCCTGGCAAAGCCGGCGGAAGATGCCGTCCTGATTGGCGCCGATCAGATAGTCGCCGTCTCTGCAGGGATACACGTTCGACGGGGCGATGCCGGGCAGGAAGGCCCCGGACCGCTCCCGGGTCATGCCGGCGACGGTGTATTCCGGGATCAGGCTCTCCATCACCTGCAGCACCGACTCATACAGCGCCGAATCGACCACCTGCCCGAGGCCGGTGCGTTCGCGCTCGTGCAACGCCGACAGGGCGCCGAGGCAGCCGTAGGTTGCCGCCAGGGAATCGCCGATCGACACGCCCATCCGGCTGGGCGGGCGGTCGGGTTCGCCGACGATGTGGCGCCAGCCGCCCATGGCCTCGCCGACCAGGCCGAAGCTGGTGCGTTCGGCATAGGGGCCGGTCTGGCCGTAGCCCGACATGCGCACCACGATCAGCTTCGGATTGGCCGCCATCAGGCTGTCCGGCGACAGGTTCCAGCCCTCCAGCGTACCCGGCCGGAAGTTCTCGATCAGGATGTCGGCCCCGCCGATCAACCGGCGGGCGAGATCCTGGCCCTCGGGCGTGCGCAGGTTGAGCGAGGCCGACTTCTTGTTGCGGGCGATCACCTCCCACCACACGGGCTGGCCGCGGCCCCATTGACGCATGGGATCGCCGACGCCAGGCGGCTCAAGCTTGATCACCTCGGCGCCCATGTCGCCCATCAGCTGGCCGCAGAACGGGCCGGCGATCAGCTGGCCCATCTCGATGACGCGCAGGTCGGCGAGGGGGCCTTTCGCGGCGGGAACGCTCAGGGGGCTATTCCGCCGGAACGGCGACGGCGTCGGCCAGGATCAGGCCGGCGACCTTGACGCCGTCGGCGCCGACCGGGTCATGGGCAATGTCGGACGGGCCGAGCGCCTTGGTCCAGCTGGCGAACTCCAGGCAGGCGCCGTCGGGATCGAAGAAATAGACCGAACGGACGAACACATCGTCGGTGACGGTCGGGCTGACCTGGTGGGGCGAGTTGTCATGGTTCATCACCATGCTGACCTTGACGCCCTTTTCCTTGAGCCGCTCGACATAGGCGTCGAACTTGTCGGCCGGCACATCGAAGGCGATGTGGTTCATCGAGCCGTGGGCGCTGCGCATGTCGCCCTGGCCCGGAAGACCTCCCGCGCTGGCCACGCCCGGCGCCGCCTCGGGCGCGCCGGGGAACCAGAAGAAGGCCAGGCTGTCGCCGTTGCCGATGTCGAAGAAGAAGTGCTGACCCATGCCGCCCGGCAGGTCGATGGTCTTGGTCAAGGGCATGCCGAGGATGTCCCGGTAGAACCGCACCGTGGCGGCCATGTCCTTGCACACCAGGGCCAGGTGGTTGACCCCCCGGATCTCGAATTCGCTGTTGGTCGCCTTGCCCATGTCGCTCTCCCAATGCGCCCGCCCGCCGGTCACGGACCGCCGTCCCGGTTTGAGCGTTTGCGCGGATGTGACTTCAACGCATTGACGCAGGCGCCGTCAATCGTTCGTGCGCCAACCGGCCAGGCTCAAGCCCTCCGCCTCCAGCCGCAACAGCTGGTTGTACTTGGCCATCCGCTCGCCGCCGCGCACCGAACCGATCTTGATCTGGCCGCCGCCGACGCCGACGGCGAGGTCGGCGATGAAGGCGTCCTCGGTCTCGCCTGACCGGGCGGAGACCACCGTGGCGAAGCCGGCCGCGCGGGCGGCGGCGATGGCCTCGAAGGTTCCGGTCAGGGTGCCGTTCTGATTGATCTTGATCAGGGCGGCGTTGGCGGCGCCGTCGCGCGCCCCCCTGTCGATGCGGTCGGCCTGGGTGGCGAACAGATCGTCGCCGACCAGTTGAATGTGTCCGAGACGCCGGGTGAGCTCCGGCCAGTTGGCCCAATCCTCCTCGCCCAGGCCGTCCTCGATCGAGACGATGGGCCAACGGGCGGCCCAGTCCTCCAGCAGGTCGATCAGGCCCGCCGCTCCCAAGACCACGCCGGCGCGCTGGAACACATAACGCCCCTGATCGTCGGTCAGCGAACTGGCGGCGATGTCCAGGGCTATGGCGGCGTCCTCGCCGGGGCGCAGGCCGGCGCGTTCGATGGCGCGGACCATCAGCGACAGCGCGTGATCGCTGTCCTCGAAGCCTGGGCTCAGGCCCCCCTCATCGGCCAGCAGGGTGGTGATCGACCGCTGTTCGCACAGTTCGGTGGCGGCGGCGCGGACCCGCAGCGCCCATTCGAGGGCCTGGCTGTAGGTCGCGGCGCCGATGGGCATGACCAGGAAATCCTGCACGTCCATGCCGCGCGAGGCGTGCAGCCCCCCGCTGAGGATATTGACCATTGGCAGGGGCATGGAGGCGGGGAGGCCGCCGCCGGACAGCTCGCCCAGTCGCCGCCACAGGGGCTGTCCGAGGGCCGCCGCGCCGGCCCGGGCGGCGGCGATCGACACCGCCAGTATGGCGTTGCCGCCCAGACGCGACAGCTGCGGCGTGCCGTCGAGGCGCCGGAGCAGGGCGTCGAGGCCGTGCTGGTCCAGGCCGTCGCGTCCGATCAGGGCCGGCCGGATCTCGGCCTTCACCCCGGCCACGGCTAGGCTGACGCCCAGGCCGCCGAATTGGTCCGGATAGCCGTCGCGCAGTTCGCAGGCTTCGGCGGCGCCACGCGAGGCGCCCGAGGGCGAGGAGGCCCGGCCGGAAGCGCCGCCGGCCAGAGTCACCTCCGCCTCCACCGTCGGCCGGCCCCGGGAGTCGAACACCTGGCGGGCGCTGACGGTGGCGATGGCGGTGGCGTTCAACGGCTTGATCCCTGGGGTTGCGGGCGGCTATGGCCGGGTGCTCTGCGACTCGTTAGCACTCGCCCCCGATCACCACGTCCGGATGACCGTCACAATGCATATCGATGAGGTCCTGGCCAAGCGCCGATCCGCCCGGGCGTTCAAGCCCGATCCGCTCGACCGCGCCCTGGTCGAGGAGATTCTGCGGGTGGCGTCGCTCGCGCCCTCCAACACCAATGTTCAGCCCTGGAAAGTGCACGTGGTCGCGGGAGAGGTTCGCGACCGGCTGGAGCGGGAGGTGCTGGCCCATCGCGAGACGGATCCGACTGACGCGGCGGCCGAATTCCCGCGGGCCAACAAGCGCAAGGAGCCCTACATCTCGCGCATGCGGAAGCTGGGCAAGGACATGTACGGCCTGCTTGAAATTCCCAAGGGCGATCAGGCGGCCGGCTGGCGGCAGTGGGGGCGCAACTACGCCTTCTTCGACGCGCCGGTCGGGCTGATCTTCACCATCGACAAGGATCTCGACCAGATGAACTGGATCGACCTGGGTCTGTTCGCCATGGCGATCATGCTGGCGGCCAAGGCGCGTGGCGTCGACACCTGCGCCCTGGGCGCGTGGAACAACTACTGGACGGTGACGCGGCGTGTGCTGGACGTGCCGGAGGACCAGTACATCGCCTTCGGCATGGCTCTGGGCTACGCCGACGAGACCCAGGCGGTGAACACGCTTGTCGCCGACCGCGAGCCCGTCGAGGCCTTCACGACCTTCCACGGCTTCTGACACCGGGCGGAGGGCTTCAGAGACCCAGAACCGCCTTGGCCATGATGTTTCGCTGGATCTCGTTGGTCCCGGCGTAGATCGAGCCGGCGCGGTCGTTGAAATACTTGGAGGTCACCGTCCAGCTCCAGGCCGGTCCGGCCGGCGGGTGGTTGGGCTTCGCCGGGGCGCCGGGAACCGGGCCGCCGGGGCTGGCGGCCCAGGGCTGCCAGGGCGCGGCGAACAGCGCGGCCGCCTCGACCGCCAGTTCGGTCAGATGCTGGCTGAGCTCGGTGGCGACGGTCTTCATCATCGACGATTCCGGGCCCGGCGCCTGACCG
>CAIQDO010000574.1 GCA_903870555.1 uncultured Caulobacteraceae bacterium | reverse complement strand
GCCGCTGATGGAGTTCCTCGGCAACATTCTGCTGCTGATCGTCGGCGGCAACGACACGACCCGCAATTCGATCAGCGGCGGCCTTCTGGCTTTGAACCAATATCCGGAGGCCTATGCAAAACTGCGGGCCGACCCGTCGCTGATCCCCAACATGGTGCCCGAGATCATCCGTTGGCAGTCGCCGGTCGCCCACATGCGCCGCACGGCCCTGGCCGACATCGAGTTCGGCGGCAAGACCATCCGCAAGGGCGACAAGGTGATCATGTGGTACGCCTCGGGCAACCGCGACGAGACTGCCATCGACAACCCGGACGCCTTCATCATCGATCGCCCGAGGCCGAGGCAACACCTGTCGTTCGGCTTCGGCATCCACCGCTGCGTCGGCAACCGGCTGGCCGAGATGCAGCTGCGCATCATCTGGGAAGAGATTCTCAAGCGCTTCCCGACGATCGAGGTGGTCGAGGAACCGGTGCGGTTGAAGTCCTGCTTCCTGCGGGCGATCAAGACCATGACGGTGGTGATTCCGGCGCGGCTGTAGTCGCCGGGACCGCCGGGGGATCGACCGGATGAAAGTCCTGATTGTCCTGGCTCATCCCGAGCCGCACGGTTTCAACGCCGCCATGGCCGAGACGGCCCGCGCGACCCTGACCAAGGCCGGGCATGACGTCACGGTTTCGGATCTCTACGCTCTCGGGTTCGAACCCCGGTCCTCGCGCGCCAATTTCAGCGATCGGGCCGACCCGGACTATTTCAAGCCTCAGATCGAGGAGATGCATGCGTCCGGAACCGGCGGTTTCGCCGCCGACGTCGAGCGGGAGATCGTCAGGCTTGAGGCTTGCGACCTCATGATCTGGCAGTTTCCGCTGTGGTGGTTCGGCGTCCCGGCGATCCTGAAGGGGTGGGTCGACCGGGTGTTCGTCATGGGACGGGTCTACGGCGGTCCCAAGATCTACGCTGGCGGACTCAAGGCGGGGGCCAAGGCGGTGCTGTCGCTGACTACCGGCGGGCCCGCCGGCGCCTATGTCCCGGGCGGTTTCAATGGCGACCTGATGGGCGTGTTGCGGCCGATCCATCGCGGCATGCTGCAATTTGTTGGCTTCGACGTCTTGGCGCCCCAGGTGGTTTACGGACCCGCGCGCATGAGCCCCGAGGACCGGACGATGGCGCTGGACGCCTGGGCGACGCGCCTGATCGGCATCGCCGACGAGGGGGCGATAGAGGTCGGCTCCTACTGATCGCCGCCGGCCTCGAGGGCTGGATGACCGTCAGGCGTTGAAGTTCAGCTTCAAGCCGGGGCGCGGCCAGCGGCACTTGAACAGTTTGCCAGTGGAGGAGCAGGTGACCCAGGCGTCCATCATGTCGGCGCCGCCGAAGCAGATGTTGGTGGTGATGAGGTCGGGGAAGGCGAAGTGTTCGGTCTCGCCGTTCGGATCGAAGGCGGTGATGCCGCCGTTGATGATGGTGGCGACACAGACTTTGCCGCCGGCCTCCACCGCGAGACTGTCGAGAAGCTGGTAGCCGGGCAGGTTGTGCACCACTCGGCCCGGAGCGAACCCTTCCTGCGGCGGCAGATTGCCTGGGCCCGCGAGGTCGAAGGCCCACAGGCGGCCGAGCTGGGTGTCGGCCATGTAGACGATCGTCTCGTCGGGTGAGAGGCCGACGCCGTTGGGCGAGATCAGGTGGTCTCGGGCGCGAACGATATGGGAGCCGTCGGCCTTGGCGTAATACAGCGCGCCGTTCTTGCGGCCGTCGGGCGTCGAGCAGCCGTGGTCGCTGAACCAGAAGCCGCCGTCCTTGTCGAACACCAGGTCGTTGGGGCCGTTGAAGGGCTTGCCGTCGCAGCTGTCGTAGAGGGTCTCGACCTTGCCGCTGGCGATGTCG
>CAIQDO010000573.1 GCA_903870555.1 uncultured Caulobacteraceae bacterium | reverse complement strand
GAAGATCACGTCGAGGGCGTATTCGCCGCCGAGCCGGTCGGCCATGACCTCGAACTGCAACTGGCCGACGGCGCCGACCACGAAGTCGGAGCCCAGGGTGGGGCGGAACAGCTGGGTGACGCCTTCCTCGGCCAGACCCTCCAGCGCCTTCTTCAGGTGCTTGGCCTTCAGAGGATCGGTGACGCGCACCCGGCGCAGGATTTCCGGCGCGAAGTTGGGCAGTCCGGCGAAGCGCAGGGTCCCCGTCTGCGACAGGCTGTCGCCGACCCGCAGCACCCCGTGGTTGGGGATGCCGATCACGTCTCCCGCGAAGGCTTCCTCGGCCAGCTCGCGGTCGGACGCGAAAAACAGGATCGGCGCGTTGACGCTCATCTGCCGTCCGGTGTTCTGGACTTTCAGCTTCATGCCGCGGGTGAACCGGCCGCTCGTCAGGCGTACGAAAGCGATCCGGTCGCGGTGGTTGGGGTCCATGTTCGCCTGGATCTTGAACACGAAGCCGGACACTTCTTCGTCGCCCGGGGCCACATGAGTGGGCTCGCCATTTCGGGTCGCCGAAACCAGCTTGGGCGGCGGCGCGTAGGCGCCGAGGCCTTCCAGCAGCTGGTCGACGCCGAAATGGCGCAAGGCGGAGCCGAACAGGATCGGCGTCATGTGGCCTTCCAGGAAGGCGCGCGGGTCGAAAGGCTTCGAAGCCTCCTTGACCAGCATGGCGCCTTCACGCGCCTCCTCCTGCTCGTCGGGGTTCAGCAGGGAGTCCAGGGCGTTCGAGGCCAGGGGCACGGGCCGCGGCGTTTCCAGGATTTCGCCGGCCGCCGCCCGCTGGAACGGCAGGAAGGTGTCGTGGCGCAGGTCGATCATGCCCTTGAAGCGGTTGCCCGATCCGGCCGGCCAGTAGAGCGGCGCGGGATCGAGGGCGAGCTTTGAGCCGATCTCATCCAGCAGGGCGAAGGGATCCATCGCCTCCCGGTCCATCTTGTTGATGAAGGTGATGATCGGGATGTCGCGCAGGCGGCAGACCTCGAACAGCTTGAGCGTCTGGGGCTCGATCCCCCGCGCGGCGTCCAGCACCATGATCGCCGCATCGGCGGCGGTCAGGGTGCGGTAGGTGTCCTCCGAGAAGTCTTCGTGGCCGGGCGTGTCGAGCAGGTTGAACATCAGACCGGCGTGGTCGAAAGTCATGGCGCTGGCCGAGACGGAGATGCCCCGTTCGCGCTCGATCTTCATCCAGTCGGACCGCGTGCGACGCTGTTCGCCGCGCGCGCGAACGGCTCCGGCCGCCCGGATCGCGCCGCCGGCCAGCAGCAGGTTCTCGGTCAGGGTGGTCTTGCCGGCGTCGGGGTGACTGATGATGGCGAACGTGCGCCGGCGCGCGGCCTCGGCGGCGGGAGATTGCAGGGACATGCGCGGGCGATACCCCGCGCGGCCGTCCGAGGCAAATCAGTTACCCTGGACATCCTCGGTGAAAAAGCGGCGACCGTTGGAGTCTTCCACCTCCACCACCCAAATATCGGGATCAATCCGGGCGGCCCGCTCGATATAGGCGTCGAGATCGGCCTCCAGGTCGCTGGTGATGGGAGTCATCCAGATCGAGTCGCCATTGGGGCCCGTGGCCTCGGCCCAGAGCCTGGCCTGGCCTGTCTTCCGATCGAGGGTCTTGACCAGAACGGCGCCGCCCCGCGCGTCGCCCTTTCGCACGACGGTGGCGAAGGACCCAGCCAGCTCGACCCGGCGGATGAGGGCGTAGACCCAGATATCGCTCGACAGTCGCATCGGCGTTCAGGGCTCCGTCAGGATCGGCAGGCGAACGGAAACCATCATGCCCGCGTCGCTGATCGGCGTCATTTCGACCGCTCCGCCCTGGGCTCCGGCCAGGGCGCGGACGAGTCTCAACCCTAGACCGGGCCCCTGTTCGCCGGCCGCGCCGCCTGTGTCCCGCACGTCCAGGCACAGAACGTCGGCCTCGCCTGAAAGGTCGACCCTGATCTCGCCGCCCTGCGCCGTGAACTTCAGGGCGTTGTCGAGGAGATTCAGCAGAATCTGCCTCATCGCCCGCCGGTCGCCGTGGGCCATCCCCAACCCGCCTTCCCCGGTCACGGTGAGGGTGACCAGGCTGTTCCGCGCCCGCGGCCGCAACAGGCCTGCCACGTCCTCGGCCAGGGTTACCGGATCGAAGGTTGTTCGGGCGCCCGCCCAGACGCCGGATTCCGCTTGCGCCTGATCGGTGAGATCGTCCACCAGGGTCAACAGGTGGACCGCGGCGCGGTGCAGGGTGGCGGCGTGTTCGCCGTAGGGAGCCGGCAGAGGCCCGAACGTTTCCAACGTCATGGCCTCCGCATAGCCGATGATGGCGTTGAGCGGCGTGCGCAGTTCGTGTCCGAGCAGGGCGATCCGCTGCGGTTTGGGCTCTTGGGAGGCGGAATCGTTCACGGCGCGTTTATGCCCTGACGCGGACCGCGAGGGGAAGGGGCCAGGGGAGGCTTGAGGTTGCCAGGCGCGACGGTTTGGGCCTATGGGGCCGCCCATGAACGCCCCCACGGCCGCCGGCCCGACCATCGACGCCGCTCTCGCCGAACTGGCGGACGAATTCGAAATCCTCGGCGATTGGGAAGAACGCTACCGGCATGTCATCGACCTCGGCCGAGACCTCGCGCCCCTGAGCGAAAGCGAGCGGTCGGACGGCAACAAGGTGCGGGGATGCGCCAGTCAGGTCTGGCTGGTCAGTGACCGCCGTCAGGATGGACGGTTCTGGTTTCGAGGCGACTCAGACGCGCACATCGTTCGCGGTTTGATCGCCATCCTGATGCGCCTGTATTCCGGCAGACTCGCCGGCGAGATCCTCGCCTTCGACATCAAGACGGCTCTGAACAGTCTTGGTCTGACCGGCGCCTTGTCGCAACAGCGCTCCAACGGTCTGTCGGCCATGGTCGATCGCATTCGCCGGGACGCCGCCGCCTGAGGGCGACCAAGGCTTGGGGCGCGTCGAACGACGATTCGAAACGCCCCGGGGCGCATCGCCCCAGGGTCCATGCAGCAAGAGAGTTTTGATGACCGTCCGTCCCAGGTGCGTCCTGGAGCCTGACGTCTTTAGACGGAACAGACCTAAAGGATGAGCCAGGCTCCATCCTTTTGAGTTTGGAGCAGGATTCAGATGTTTGACGGTTCCGTCACAAGCATCGCGTCCTAGCGGCGTTTGACCGCCTTGGGCGCCTGACGGCCGCCCTGGCCGAGGCCCATTTGTTTGGCCAAGTCGGAGCGGGCCTTGGCGTAGTTGGGAGCGACCATCGGATAATCCTTGGCCAGGCCCCACTTCGCCCGGTAGTCCTCGGGGCTGAGGTTGTACTTGGTGCGCAGGTGGCGCTTCAGCGACTTGAACTTGCGGCCATCTTCCAGGCAGACGAGGTGGTCGGGCGTGATCGAACGGCGAACGGGCACGGCCGGTTCCTTGGGGGCGGCTTCCACGGCTTCGGCGCCAGCCGAGATGGAGGTCAGGGCGCGGTGCACACTCTGAATAAGCCCCGGAAGGTCGGCCGCAGAAACCGTGTTGTTCTCGACATAGGAGGCCACGATTTCCGCGGCCATCTCGATGATGTCTGCCTTGTCATCCATGGTGAATTCTCTTTTCCGTTTTACGCGTGAAATGGCTCGGACGGCGTGCCCGATTCGCCTTTTATTAGGGAAATTCTCCAGACAAAACAAGTCGCCAAAGTAGGCCGTCAGCGAAAAGTGAAGAGCAACCATGAAAAGTCCGCGCGGTTGCCGTCAACAGCGCGGGCTTCCGGGATCAGGTGAAGTTACGAGGTGTCCAGTTGGGCCAAATGTCAGGCAAGTCCGTGGAAACGCGATTGGGGTAGGCCGCCGGTCGCTTTTCCAGAAATGACATCACGCCTTCGCGTGCGTCGGCGGAGGCGCCGCGGGCCTGGACGGCGCGACTGTCGGCCTTGTGGGCCTCCATCGGATGGTCCGCCCCGGCCAGACGCCAGATCATCTGCCGGGTGAGGGCGATGGAGACCGGCGCGGTGTTGTCGATGATCTCCCGGGCCAGGGCCCGGGCGGCGGGCAGGAGGTCGTCGGGTTCGTGCACCGAGCGCACCAGGCCCTTGTCGAGCGCTTCCTGGGCGGGGAACACCCGGCCCGTGTAGCACCATTCCAGGGCGGTCTGCACGCCGACCAGTTTGGGTAGGAACCACGACGAAGCGGCTTCCGGATTGATGCCGCGGCGGGCGAAGACGAAACCGAAACGCGCCGCGGTCGAGGCCATGCGGATGTCCATCGCCAGTTGCATCGTCACGCCGATGCCGACGGCCGGGCCGTTGATGGCGCCGATCACCGGCTTGAGGCTGTCGTAGATGCGCAGGGTCAGAAGGCCGCCGCCGTCCCTGTGCACCTTCTGGACCGGGGCCTCATCCGGCGCGGGACCGCCGTTCTTGTCGTAGTCGAAGGTGGCGCCGCCAGCCGACAGGTCGGCGCCGGCGCAGAAGCCGCGGCCGGCGCCGGTGACGATCACCGCCTTGACGGCGTCGTCCGCGTCGGTCCGGTCGAACGCGGCGATCATTTCAGACATCATCTGACCGGTGAAGGCGTTGAGCTTGTCGGGGCGATTGAGCGTGATCGTCGCGATTCCGTCCTCAACCGAATAGAGGATTGTCTCGAATGTGGGTTCTGACATGAGGTTTGGGCTCCTTCGCCGACTTGCCGTCTTGGACGTTTCCGGCGAGCCTTAAATCAGAAAGCCGCCCCAAGGGCCAAGCGCTCAAAACGACCGAATGATCCGACTTTCGGCAAACCGGCGCGTCTCACCCTACGGCAGTTTCCGCGCGCCCTTTACGACGCGGGCCGGGGGGCGGCATAAGGCTCGCGACATCGAGCAATACGACGTCGGAGGAATGCATGGCCGAAGCCCTTGTCGCTGATTACGTCATTGTCGGAGGCGGGTCCGCCGGCTGCGTGCTGGCCAACCGGCTTTCGGCCGACGCCGGCGTCAAGGTGATCCTGCTGGAGGCCGGCGGGGACGACCGGCCGACGCGGAATCCCGGACAGTTCATGTCCAACCTGATGATCCACGTGCCGGTGGGCTATTCCCAGACCCTCAAGGACCCCAAGGTCAACTGGCTCTATCCGACCGAGCCCGATCCGGGCACCGGCGGCCGGGTCCACGTCTGGCCGCGCGGCAAGGTGCTCGGCGGCTCGTCGTCGATCAACGGACTTCTCTACATCCGCGGCCAGCATGCCGACTACGATGGCTGGCGCCAGCTGGGCTGCGAGGGCTGGGGTTGGGACGACGTGCGCCCCTACTTCCTGCGCGCCGAGAACCAGGAGCGCGGCAAGGGCGAGCACCACGCCGTCGGTGGCCCGTTGAACGTATCCGACGTCACCCAGACCCATGAGGTCTCTGACGCCGCCATGGAGGCCTGCATCCAGGCCGGCATGCCGCGCAACGACGACGTCAACGGCGCCGAGCAGGAAGGCGCCACCTACTACCAGCTGACCGTCAAGAACGGCCAGCGATGTTCCGCGGCGGTGGCCTATCTGCACGGGGTGATGAACCGGCCGAATCTCAGGGTCGAGACCAACGCCCTGACCACCAAGGTGCTGTTCGAAGGCAAGACGGCTGTCGGCGTCGAATACCGGCAGAACGGCGAACGCCGGATCGTCCGGGTCAAGCGGGAAGTCATCCTGTGTGGCGGGGCGATCAATTCGCCGCAACTGCTGCAGCTGTCGGGCGTCGGACCGGGCGCGCTGCTGGCCGAAAAGGGCATAGCGGTGGTGAGCGACCTGCCGGGCGTCGGCGAGAACCTGCAGGATCACTATGTGATCAGCATGACCTGGCGGCTGAAGGCCGGGACGGTGTCGGTCAACGAACTGACCAAGGGCGCGCGGTTCGTCGGCGAGACGCTCAAATACGTCTTTCAACGCAAGGGCCTGTTGACGCTGTCGGCCGCCCACATCGCCGCGTTCTGCAAGTCGCGGCCCGACCTGTCGGGGCCGGACATCCAGTTCCACATCCTGCCCGCCACCATGGACACGGGGAAGTATCTGGATGGCAAGATGGAGCTGGAAGGCCAGCCCGGCCTGACCATCGCCCCTTGCCAGGTCCGCCCCGAGAGCCGTGGCCACATCCGCATCGTGTCGGCCGATCCGACGGTCTATCCGAGCATCGTTCCCAACTATCTTTCGGACCCTCTGGACCAGGAAGTGGCCGTCGCGTCCCTGAAATGGGGCCGCAAGATCGCCGCCCAGCCGGCCCTGGCGCCCTGGATCGATCACGAAATGTCGCCGGGAAGCGCGCTGGAGGGCGACGCCGCCCTGCTCGAATACGCCCGACTGGCGGGCACGACGATCTATCACCCGGTGGGCACCTGCCAGATGGGCCATGGTCCGCGGGCGGTCGTCGATGCGCAGCTTCGCGTCCACGGCGTCACCGGCCTGCGGGTCGTCGATGCGTCGGTCATGCCACGGCTGGTCTCGGGCAACACCAATGCCCCAACCATCATGATCGCGGAAAAGGCGGCGGATATGATTCTCGGAAAGGCGCCCGCGGGCGCGCTGGCGGCCTGACATGCACCCTCATCACCACGCCAAGGCCGATCCGCACCGGATCGCCTATATCATGGCCGCCTCGGGCGAGACCGTCACCTACGGCGAGCTCGACGCGCGCAGCAATCAGGGCGCGCACCTGTTCCGGTCTCTCGGCATTCACCCGGGCGACGCCATCGCCATCTTCATGGACAACAGCCCGCGCTACTATGAGGTGCTGTGGGCCGCTCAGAGGTCGGGCATCCGCTTCACCTGCGTCTCATCGAAGCTGACGGTCGGCGAGGTCGACTATATCGTCAAGGACAGCGGCTCGAAGGCTCTGATCGCCTCGGCGTCGGTCGCGGATGTGGCCTTGGAGCTGGCGCCGCTGATCCCGGGCGTGAAGCTGTACATGGTCGAGGGCGCCGTGGCCCCCTATGAGAGCTTCGAGGCGGCTCGCGCGGCCATGCCGACGACACCGATCCACAACGAATCCGCCGGCTCGCCCATGCTCTACTCCTCCGGCACCACCGGCCGGCCCAAGGGCGTCAAGCGCGCGGCGACGCCGGAGCCCCAGCCGATCGACGCGCCCAATGCCCTGGGCATGATCGGTCAGGCTCTGTTCGGCTATGAGCCGGACATGGTCTATCTGTCGCCGGCGCCGCTGTATCACGCGGCGCCGCTAGGCTGGTCGATGGCCGTGCAGGCCCTGGGCGGCACGGTGATCCTGATGGAGCGCTTCAACGAAGAGAAGGCGCTGGAGTACATCGAAAAGTACAAGGTGACCTGCGCCCAGTGGGTGCCGACACACTTCGTGCGGATGCTCAAGCTGCCGCCCGAGACCCGCGCCCGCTACGACGTCTCGTCGCTGAAGAAGGTGTTTCACGCCGCCGCGCCGTGCCCCGTGCCGGTCAAGGAGGCGATGATCGACTGGTGGGGTCCGATCATCCAGGAGTACTACGCCGGCACCGAGGGCAACGGCTTCTGCGTCATCACCTCCGAGGAGTGGATGCGGAAAAAGGGCTCCGTCGGCCGCAGCATGAACGCCGAACTGAAGATCTGCGACGAGGCCGGCGATCCGGTTCCCGCGCGCACCGAGGGCACGGTGTTCTTTGCCGGCGGCGGCGAGTTCGAATACCACAACGACCCGGTCAAGACCGCCGAGAGCCGCAACAAGCACGGCTGGACGACCCTCGGCGACGTGGGCTGGGTGGACGAGGACGGCTACCTGTTCCTCACCGACCGCAAGAGCTTCATGATCATCTCCGGTGGGGTGAACATCTATCCCCAGGAGATCGAGAACCTGCTGATCGGCCATCCCAAGGTGGCGGACGTGGCCGTGATCGGCGCGCCGCACGAGGAGATGGGCGAGGAGGTGGTGGCGGTGGTGCAGCCGGCCGATTGGGCCGGCGCGGGTCCGGAGTTGGCCGCCGAGCTCAAGGCCTACGCCCGGGCCAACCTGTCGCACGTCAAGACGCCCCGGCGGATCGACTTCATGGAGGAACTGCCCCGCCACGCCACGGGCAAGCTCTACAAGCGCCTGATCCGCGACGCCTACTGGGGCAAGGCCGAGGCGCCGATCGTTCGCGGCGGCTAGCCCCGCCTTTGCAATCAATCAACAACCTAAGAGGGAGACGTGGCCATGGAGCCCGTTGAAATGAAGGACCTGCCGGGTCTCATCGGAACCGAGGTCGGCGTGTCCGACTGGCTTGAGATCAGCCAGGACCGCGTCAACAAGTTCGCCGACGCGACCGGCGATCACCAGTGGATTCACGTTGATGTCGAGCGCGCCACCCGCGAAATGGGCGGTCCGATCGCCCACGGCTACCTGACCCTGTCGCTGATTCCGTTCCTGTCGGCGGGCATGCTTCCGGTCAAGGGCGTCACCCGGGGCATCAACTACGGCTCCGACAAGGTGCGTTTCACCAACATGGTCCGCATCGGCAAGCGCGTGCGCCTGCGCCAGAAGCTGATCGGCGTGGAGCCCAAGTCCGGTGGTCTGCAGATCAAGAACGAGTGCACCATCGAAATCGAAGGCGAGACCCGTCCGGCCTGTGTGGCCGAGACGATTTCGGTGATCTACGGCGGCTGACCGCCTTCGGCGCGTGCTGCGGGAGAACGGGGATGCTGAGAAGACGTCTCCTCCAGATGACCGCGGCCGCGCCGCTCGCGCTCGCCGCCAAGGCCGCGGTCGCGGCGCCGGCCCTGTTCCGGCGACCTCGCCCGACGGACGCGGCGTGGCCGTCGTCTGATGACTGGGCGGAGCTGAAAGCCGCGGTCGGCGGCGCCCTGATCAAGCCGGAACCGCTCCTCTCTGCCTGCGAGGCCGACGCCAGGAGCGAGTCCTGCCGGACACGGTTCAAGGCGATGCAGAACCCGTTCTTCCTCGGCGATCAGGCGGCGGGGACCCAGGTCAGCGGCTATCTCGACGCCTGGATGCCCGCGCCCAGCGCCTTCGCCGTGGCCGCCCGAACAACCGCCGACGTCGCCGCGGCCGTCACCTTCGCCCGGCGCCACCGCCTGAGGCTGGTCATCAAGGGGGGCGGACACAGCTATTTCGGAACCTCCAACGCCCCGGACTCCCTGCTGATCTGGACTCGCCCGATGCGGGCGGTGAAGCTCATCGACGCATTCGTTCCGTTGGGCGCGCCGGGATCCGTGGCTCCGGTCCACGCCGTGACGGCGGAAGCCGGCGCGATGTGGATCGATCTCTATGACGCCGTCACCACCAAGGCGGGGCGCTATGTCCAGGGCGGCGGCTGCACCACCGTCGGGGTTCCCGGCCATATCCAGAGCGGCGGGTTCGGCTCCTTTTCCAAGGGGTTCGGCACATCGTCCGGAAATCTGCTGGAGGCCGAGGTGGTTACGGCCGATGGCGTGATCCGGGTGGTCAACGCCTGGCGCCACCCGGACCTGTTCTGGGCGCTGAAGGGCGGGGGCGGCGGCAGCCTTGGCGTGGTCACCAGGGTGACTCTGCGGACCCATGTGCTTCCCGAGAGGTTCGGCTGGGCGGAAATGTCGATCAAGGCCGCGTCCGACGCCGCCTACACCCGGCTGGTGTCGCGCTTTCTGGCCTTCTACGGCGAAAGCCTGATGAACCCCCATTGGGGTGAGCAGGCCGCCGTCCAGCCCGACAATGTGCTGAAGATATCCATGGTCAGTCAGGGACTCGACGCCGACGCCGCCCGAGCGGTCTGGCGCGCGTTCATCGACGGGGTGAACGCCTCTGGGACCGACTACAGATGGACCCAGACGCCGTCGATCGGTGTCGGGGCGGCGCGCGACTGGTGGAATGTCGAGGGCATGAAGCGGGATGGCTCCGACGCCATGCGCTACGATGATCGCCCTGGAGCGTCGCCGACGCATGGATGGTGGTCGGGCGACAACGGTCAGGTCAACGCCTTCCTGCACGGATACGACTCGATCTGGCTGCCGGCGACCCTTCTGGCGGCGGACCACAGGGAACGCCTCGCCGCCGCGCTGGTGGCGGCCAGCCGGCAGATGGCCGTTCAACTGCACTTCAACAAAGGTCTCGCCGGCGCTCCGCCCGAGGCCTTGGCCGGCGCGCGAGACACGGCCATGAACCCCGAAGTGTTGACCGCCTTCGCCCTGGCCATCGTCGCCACGGGCGGGCCGCCGACCTACGGGGCCTTGGTGGGCTTCAAGCCCGACCTGGCCTTGGCCCATCGCAACGCCGCCCGCGTCGCCGCCTCCGCCGCGGCCTTGCGGGCGGTGGCGCCCCTCGGCGGATCCTACCTGTCGGAGAGCAACTACTTCAACGATGACTGGGCCAGGGCCTATTGGGGTTCACACCACCCACGGCTTAGCGGCGTCAAGACGAAGTACGACCCCGAGGGGCTGTTCTTCGTCCACCATGGGGTCGGCAGCGAGCTGTGGAGCGCCGACGGATTTGAGCGCAAGGCCTGACGGCGTCAGCGACGGGCGTCGTTGGCCTTCTTCTTCGGCGGTCCCTTTGGCGGACCCTTGCGGGGCGGGCGACGGTCGTCTCCGCCCTCGGCCATCCCGGGATGGGGTTTGGCCGCGCCCGGCGCGCCGGCCGCCTCGATGCGGATCGGCTCGCCCGGGGCCGAGGCCAGGGCCGCCTTGAACCGGTCGACGGCGTCCTTGGCGATCTCGAACTTGGTCTCCCGATCGAAGATGCGGATCGAGCCGATGTCCTTCTTGGTCACGTGGCCGCGACGGCAGATCATCGGCAGCAGCCACTTGGGATCGGCGTTGCTGTTGCGGCCGACGGCCATGCGAAACCACACCCCATCGGAGTCCGTGCGGGCATAGGGTTCGCGAGGCTCGCGCGGCGCGCGTTCGGCTCTCGGCCGATCGCCGCGCTGCGGATCATAGCCTTGGCGGTCGTCCCGGCGATCGGGCGCGCGATCGCGTGTCGCGCCCCGCGGTTCGCCCGGATCGTAGAGATCCTCGGGCGCGGGCAGCTTGGCGCGGTGCAGACGGATGAGGGCGGCCGCGATGACTTCCGGCGCGGATTTTTCCAGCAACAGTTTGCCGAGCGCGAGATCCTCCTCGCTGGCGGTCTCGGTCAGGATCGGGTCGGCCAGCAGCCGGGCCTGATCGCCGGCGCGGATCGCCTCGGCGCTGGGCGGGCCGCTCCACACGGCGTCGACGCCGGCCGAGGCCAACAGTTGCTCGACGCGCCGTCGGCGCGTGTAGGGCGCCAGCAGGACCGAGACGCCCTTCTTGCCGGCGCGGCCGGTCCGCCCGCTGCGGTGGAGCAGGCCTTGACGGTTGGCGGGCAGGTCGGCGTGAACCACCAGCGCCAGATCGGGCAGGTCGAGACCGCGGGCGGCGACGTCCGTGGCCACGCAGACCCGGGCGCGACCGTCGCGCAGCGCCTGCAGGGCGTCGGTCCGCTCCCTCTGGCTCATCTCGCCGGACAGGCCCACCGCGTCGAAGCCTCGCTCGCGCAGGGCGGCGTGCAGATGGCGGACGGCCTCGCGCGTGGCGCAGAACACCAGGGCGCCCGACGCCTCGAAGAAGCGCAGCACATTGACCACCGCCAGTTCGATCTCGTTGGGGGCGACGCGGATCACCCGATACTCGATGTCGCCGTGCGGCTCGTTGGAACGCACGGTGTCGATGCGCACGGCCGCCTTCTGGTAGGAATGGGCCAGGGCGGCGATGTCCTTGGCGATGGTGGCCGAGAACAGCAGGGTGCGGTGCTCCTTCGGCGTGGCCTCGAGGATGAATTCGAGATCCTCCTTGAAGCCGAGGTCGAGCATCTCGTCGGCCTCGTCGAGAACAACGACTTCCAGGGCGCCGAGGTCGAGGTGGCCGCGTTCGAGGTGGTCGCGCAGGCGTCCCGGCGTGCCGACGACGATCTGGGCGCCAGAGGCCAGGGCGCGGGCCTCGCGGCGCGAATCCATCCCGCCGACGCAGGTTTCCACTCGGGCGCCGGCGCGGCCGTAGAGCCAGGCCAGTTCGCGGGCGACCTGCATGGCCAGTTCTCGGGTGGGGGCGATCACCAGGGCCTGGGGCGCGCCGGGGGGCGGCAGGCGCTCGCCTTCGCCGAGAATCGTGCTGGCCATGGCCAAGCCATAGGCCACGGTCTTGCCGGAGCCGGTCTGGGCGGAGACCAGCAGGTCGCGATCGGCCGCCGAGCGCTCGAGGACGGCGGCCTGGACGGGCGTGGGCTCTTCATAGCCCTGTTCGGTCAGGGCGCGCGCCAGGGCCGGGTTCATCGAAGGAAAAGGCATGGGATTCCAATAGGGCGATCAGAGGGGCGTGTCGTAGATTCGACGCTTCGCCCTTGAGCTGTCCATGCAGTATGTCATCAAACTAGGGCGGAGACGGGGCCAATGTCCTGGACGAGCCCCGCCGACTGGGGTCTAATTTCGCCAGGAATGAACAAAACACGCGCAAGCCGTCCTTGCGGATTGGCCAGGGCGACCGGGGGAGATGCATATCATGGCCGATGGGTCAGCGCCGATTTCCGCGGCTGAACGGCTTCAGGCGGCCCGGGACAAGGCGCTATCGACGCCACTGGCGCGGTTTCATGTCGGCGATCCCGACCTGTTCCTGACCGACACGCACTGGCCCTGGTTCGAGCGCCTGCGCGCCGAGGATCCCGTCCACTTCTGCGCCGACAGCGAATTTGGCCCCTACTGGTCGGTGACCCGGTTCGAGGACATCATGGCCGTGGACACCAACCACGCGGTCTATTCCTCCGACGCGGCCCTCGGCGGCATCACCATCCGCGACGCCCGCCCGGACCTGCGCCGGCCCAGCTTCATCGCCATGGACCCGCCCAGGCATGACGCTCAGCGCAAGGCGGTCAGCCCGATCGTGGCCCCGCACAACCTGGCCAGGCTCGAGCCGATCATCCGCGAGCGCGCCGCGGCGATCCTCGACTCCCTGCCGGTGGGCGAGACCTTCGACTGGGTCGACCGGGTCTCGATCGAACTGACCACCCAGATGCTGGCCACCCTGTTCGACTTTCCCTTTGAACAGCGCCGACGTCTGACACGCTGGTCGGACGTGGCCACCAGTATCCCGATGAGCGGCGGACTGGTCGAGACCGAGGAGGCCCGTCAGGCCGAACTGATGGAGTGTTTGGCGTTTTTCACCGGTCTTTGGAACGAACGGGTCAACCGCGAGCCGGGATCAGACCTGATCTCGATGATGGCGCACAGCGACGCCACCCGGAACATGACGCCCGACGAATACCTCGGCAACATCATCCTGCTGATCGTCGGCGGCAACGACACCACCCGCAACTCCCTGACCGGCGGCCTGCTGTTCCTCAATCAGAACCCTGATCAATACGATCTGTTGCGCGCCGATCCGTCCGTTATTCCCAACATGGTCCCCGAGATCATCCGCTACCAGACACCCCTGGCTCACATGCGCCGCACGGCCACGGCCGACACGGAACTGGGCGGCAAGACCATCCGCAAGGGCGACAAGGTGGTGATGTGGTACGTGTCGGGCAACCGCGACGCCGCGGCCATCGAGGACCCGGATCTGTTCCGCATCGACCGCGAACGGCCCCGTCAGCACCTGTCCTTCGGCTTCGGCATCCATCGCTGCGTCGGCAACCGCCTGGCCGAGATGCAACTGCGAATCGTCTGGGAGGAGATCCTGAAACGCTGGACCGCCGTCGAGGTGGTCGGCGAGCCGCGTCGCGTGCGGTCGAGCTTCGTCAAGGGCTACGAAAGCCTGCCGGTTCTGATAGCCGGGTGAGCGGCGCCCCTGACAAGGCCCGCAAGAAGGAGATCGCCCAGGCCTGGTCTGAACGCAAACGCAGCCAGGGCGTGTTCGCCGTCCGCTGCGCTGCCTCGGGCGAGGTGTGGGTGGACGCCAGCCGCAATCTCGACAGCCAGAAGAACAGTATCTGGTTTTCGCTTCGCATGGGCAGCCATCGCAACAAGGCGGCGCAGGCGGCCTGGAACGCCCATGGCGAGGCCGCCTTCAGCTACGACATCGTCGAGGAGGTCTCAGACGGCGCCCTGACACCGATGGGGGTCAGGGACTTGCTGAAGACCCGCGAGCGGCACTGGCGCGAGCAGCTCGGCGCCGCGTCGCTCCTTCTGGCCTGAGCGACCCGCGCTTCAGATCACCCGCTCAAGCAGCATGCCCTTGATCTCGCCGATCGCCTCGGCGGGGTTCAGGCCCTTGGGGCAGACCTGGGCGCAGTTCATGATGGTGTGGCAGCGATAAAGCTTGAACGGATCTTCCAGGGCGTCGAGTCGCTCGCCGGTGGCCTCGTCGCGGCTGTCCACCAGCCACCGGCGCGCCTGCAGCAGGGTTGCCGGGCCGAGGTATTTCTCGCCGTTCCACCAGTAGCTGGGGCAGGAGGTCGTGCAGCAGGCGCACAGGATGCACTCATAGAGGCCGTCGAGCTTGGCCCGGTCGTCCTCGGATTGCAGCCACTCGCCTTCGGGTTCCGGCGTGCTGGTGTGCAGCCAGGGCTCGATGGAGGCGTATTGGGCGTAGAACAGGGTCAGGTCGGCGACCAGATCCTTGACCACCTCCATATGGGGCAGGGGGGCGATCTGCACGTCCTTGCCCGGGACCTCCGCCCAGCCGTGCGTGCAGGCCAGGGTGTTGCGCCCGCCGATGTTCATGGCGCAGGAGCCGCACACCCCTTCCCGGCACGACCGTCGGAAAGCCAGGGTGGAGTCCATGGTGTTCTTGATGTGGATGAGCGCGTCCAGCACCATCGGCCCGCAGACGTCGGTGTCGACGTCATAGGTGTCCCACACCGGATTACCGGTTCCTTCCGGATCCCAGCGGTAGATCCGGAACGTCTTGATGTTCTTCGCGCCGGCCGCCGCCGGATGGTGGCGACCCTTGCCGACGACGGAATTCTTGGGAAGCGTCAGTTCGACCATGACTTGGTCCTCGAAACGAGCGTTGGAACAGGAACGAGTACACGCGCGCCTTAATACACGCGGGCTTTCGGCGGGATATAGGCGATATCGTTGGTCATGGTGTAGCTATGCACCGGCCGGTAATCGATCGTCACCTTGCCCGTCGCATCGTCGAACCAGGTCAGGGTGTGCTTCATCCAGTCGGCGTCGTTGCGGTCGGAGAAGTCTTCCCGGGCGTGGGCGCCTCGGCTCTCTGTGCGGTTGACCGCTCCGGAGACGGTGACCACCGCCTGTCCGATCAGGTTCTCGAACTCGAGCGCCTCCACCAGGTCCGTGTTCCAGATCAGGCCGCGGTCGGCGATCTTCAGCTCTCCGCGCTTGGCGTGCACCGCCGCCAGACGACGGACCCCCGAGTCCAGGCTCTCGCCGGTGCGATAGACCGCGGCGTCTTCCTGCGAGGCCATCTGCATTTCCAGGCGCAGGTCGGCGGTGGAAATGGAGCCAGAGGCGTTGCGGATGCGATCGAAGCGGGCGAAGTGCGGATCGGTCCACTCGGCCTTCAGCTCGCGCTGGGTGGCGCCGGGCTTGAGGGT
>CAIQDO010000572.1 GCA_903870555.1 uncultured Caulobacteraceae bacterium | reverse complement strand
CGAAACGGATCGGATCCGGAATATGCCAGCGGTAGAGGCCGAAGCGCTGCTGCGAGCGATAGACGCCATCGGGGCGGATCACCTGGGGTAGGCCGGCGTAGGGCGTGGTGTATTCGACATAGGCGCTTTTGCGGTCCTTCTCGACCACGCCGGGATCGAAGTCGAAGGCCCCGCAGAAATAATCCTCCGTGCCGGTGCCGCAGATGGTCGGGAAGGCCCCGTCGCCGTCCAGGAAGAACTTGATCTCGCCCTCGCCCCACCAGCCGGAGTTGTTGACGCCCCAAGCCATGTAGGTGCCGACATAGTGGCCCTGGCCCCGGACGCCGTCGAGGATGACGTAGTCCTGCTTGTAGGGCAGCGGATTGGTCCGGCGGAACTGCGCATGGAAATAGGCGGCGTCGGCCGGCACGTCGGTCAGGGCGTAGTTGATCTGGTAGTAGCAGTAGACCGTCTCGTCGGAGAGGTTGGTCAGGGTGATCCGCGCACGGTGTTGGAACGGCATCTCCCAGTAGCAGTTGAAGGCCCGGCCCGGATTGACGCACACCGCCAGGGACGAGACCTGGGCGAAGCTCTCCCAGCCGCAGGCGAAGAAATCCCCCACAGGGCATTCCACCGACGGCTGTTCCTGATCGTCCCACCAGATGCGCAGAATCGTATGCCGCCAGCGGCCGCGGGCCAGGGTCATCCAGATCGACTGGATGGCGCCGGGGCCGGCGATATCGGCAATCTCACGCTCCTCGCCCGAGGCGAGGACGATGAACGGGGAGACCTTCCAGCCCTGGCCGAGACCCCGGGCCATTTGGGCGGCGGGGCCGTCGACCGACATGCCGCCCTGCCCCTTGGCGCCGGTGAAATTCTCCGGCGAGATCGACCGGGAGCGAGCGTGGGACAGCCGCGACAGATTGCCGAGGTGAATTCCAAGCCCGTTGAAGGCGGCGTCCTGCGTCATCGACGGCTCTCCCCTTTTGGCGGCGGGGCAGTCGGCGCCCTCGGCGACACAGTAACGCGACAAGCCGGAGGTTTCGCAATCCCCGGCGAGGCGGTAGCGTGGGGTGCGCGGGGAAACGCCGCGGGCGACGAGGGATGGAACGGATGACGGATGGCGCGACGGTCGATGGGGCGCGGGTCGATGTGCATCCCGGCGAGGGTCCGCCGATGCTGCTGATGCACGGCTTCCTGTCCAGTCGCTCGCAATGGCGGGCGAACCTCGAGGCGCTGAGCGCGGTCTGCACCCCGGTGACGATCGAGCTGCTCGGCCACGGCCGGTCGGACAGCCCGTCCAATCCGGAGGCCTACCGCGCCGCGGCCTACCTCGCTCGCTTCGAAGCCGTCCGGTCGATGCTGGGGGCGGAGCGGTGGTTCGTCTGCGGCCAGTCGTTCGGCGCCGGCCTGACCTTGCGCTACGCCCTCGACTACCCCGAGCGCCTGATCGGCCAGGTGTTCACCAACTCCCTGTCTGGAATCCAGCCGACCCGGGGCACGCCCGAGGCCCGCGAGGCCCAGGCCAGCGACATCGAGACCCGCGGCCAGGCGGCCCTGGAGATGATGGACCACTATCCACGGCCGGCGCTGCGCCTGCCGGAGGCGCATTGGCGCGGCCTGATGGACGACGCCGCCCTGCTCTCCCCCGTCGGCGTGGCCCAGGGCCTGCGCATCACCGTGCCGGAGCTGTCGGTGGCCGGGCGACTTGGCGACATCGCCGTGCCCACCCTGCTGGTCAACGGCAAGCGCGAAACGCGCTTTCAGCCGGTCCGCGATGACGCCGCCCGCGAGATTCCCGGGCTGAAGGTGGTCGATCTCGACGGTGGCCACTCGATCAACATCGCCCGTCCGGCGGACTTCAACGCCGCCGTGGTCGCATTCGTGACCGAGCTTAGCTGAGCGGGCGGAAGCGGCCGTCCAGCAGCGGTGGCAGGGTGTCGGGCAGGCCGTCGAGTGGCCCCGAGGACAGCAGCAGGACGACCTCCTCGCCCGCGAGCGTCGCCGAGAGGTCGGCGAGGACGGCGGCCGCGCCGGCCACTTGGGTCACACGAACACCGGCGTCGGCGATGCGCCGTGCGATCTCGCCCTGGGACGACTGTGCCGTCCCGGCGCCGTGCGTCGGCGGCGGCAGCAACAGAACACGGGCGACGCCTTCGAACACGCTGTCATACCAGGCCAACCCCGCCGGATCGCGCCAGGAGAAAGTGTGGGGCTCGAAAACCACGACGCAAGGGCGGGTGGGAAAGTGCAGCAGTATGGCCTCGATCGCCGAGCGGGCCTTCTCATAGGAGGAGCCGAAACCCTCATAGGCCGGCACGGTGGAAGCCTCGGTCTTTTTGTCGAGCCTCCGGGCCACGCCGCGAAACCGTCGCACGCCCCTTTGCAGAGCCTCGACGGAAACGCCGGCGCGCTCCAGCAGCAGGGCGGCGGCGCCGACGATGTTCTCGATGTTGTGCAGGCCGAGCAGTGAGGTCTCCAGCGGGATCCGGTCGCCAGACGGGGTGACGAGGTCGAAACGGGTGATCTCACCGATCTCCACGGATTCGGCGAAATAGCCGAGGCAGGCCTCGCGGCCATACCAAACCACCCGACGGCCGGCGGTCAGGCGACGAAGGGGCTCGAACGGATGGGCGCAGACCAGCAGGGCGTCCGGCGGCAGGCGGTCGATCAGTTCGGCGAAGGGGGCCTCATAGTCGGCCATCGTCGGGAAGACATTAACGTGGTCGTGAACCAGGGAGGTGATCAGCACCGCCTTGGGGTCATAGAGAAGGAACTTCGATCGGCGATCCCCGCCGCCGACAATATATTCGTCCCCCTCGATAACAAATATGGGGTCTGATCCGCCCCTTCCGGTGAGCGGCAGGTCAAGCGGCACCGCGCCGATGAAGTAGCCAGGATCGCCGCCGGCCTCGGTGAGGATCACCGCCAGCAGGGCGGTGACGGACGACTTGCCGAACGAGCCGGCCACAACGACCGTATCGCGGTCGGCGACATGGCGGCCGAGGAATTCGGGGAGATCGG
>CAIQDO010000571.1 GCA_903870555.1 uncultured Caulobacteraceae bacterium | reverse complement strand
CTGAAAGTTGCCAGCATCAAGATGCTGGTGGTTGTTGAACATCCAGGGCGAGATCTTCATCTCGGCCATGGCCACCGGGGCGGTGGGGCCTTCATCCCAACCGGTGCGGGCAACCATCCGGCCAGCCGGGTCAGGAAAGTAGCGGGACAGCGGCAGGGAAGCAACCGGCTTGGAGCCTAATCCCGGATCGGCGAAAAGGAAATACCAGATGCTATTCGACAACCGATCACGCGCCTGATTTTGGTGCATGACCACACCATTAAGGATTTTATCATGATAATAATTTGCCGCCAGCAGGGTCGAAAAGTTGGGGAACGGCAATTCGGTGGTTCGCTTGAGGATGCTCGAGCAGTCGCCATCGGCCATGAGGATGCCATCCGGTCGCTGAGCGTAGACCCAGGCATAGGGAACCTGTCCTTGATTAGGGTTAAAGACATCCACACCTGACATGCGTTTAAAAATCCAGGAGGCGAACATTTCCCATTGAAAACGATACGGTCCATAGCTGCTGCCCTGATGGTGCCAGTTCCCCGGATACCAGAAGTTCCGCGCCGGAACGAACTCGGCGAAGAATCGGCGGGCGGCGAACTGATACATCTCCCGATCCTCGTCATAGGTGGCGATGCCGGCGCCCAGCTGGTCGCGCATGAGCTGGGCCTCGCCGCTGTGACCGGTAATCGCGCTTCCTTTCACCGGCGGATACCCGATCTCGGTGAGTTTGGCGATGCGCTTCATGTGGGTGATGAATAAGGCGCGATCCGCGGGCGAAAGCAGGGGATAGCACCAGTCGTAGACGATGGCCGCGGTGAGGATGGTCGCCCCTTTGGCCCGGGTGATGTCCTGTTCATCGGGATAGGTCACGCTCGGCAGGACTTTGCGCATTATGGCAATGGCTTTTTTGCCTTGGGCGACATCTCCCTTAAGAAGGTAACGCAACGCGCAGGCTTCGCCCACGTCATGAATGCGAGGGACATAATTGGCCGGAGTGGATGCCAGCGTCTGGCAGTTCTCGGGCCGCGCCCGCGTCTTCGAGAGCCAGGACGCGGCCGTAATGGGCATCCTCGGCGACACCATCGTCGCAGGGGACGTGCTGGTCATCCGCTACGAAGGCCCCAAGGGCGGGCCGGGCATGCAGGAGATGCTCTATCCGACCAGCTATCTGAAATCGAAGGGTCTGGGAAAGGCCTGCGCCCTGATCACCGACGGCCGGTTCTCCGGCGGCACCTCGGGCCTGTCGATCGGCCACGTCTCGCCCGAGGCGGCGGAAGGCGGCCTCATCGCCCTGGTCGAGGACGGCGACCGGATCGACATCGACATTCCCGGCCGCACCCTCGTCCTGGCCGTGGCCCAGGCCGAACTGGACCGCCGCCGCGCCGCCATCGAGGCCCTGGGCGATGCCGCGTTCCAGGCCGCAGCCCGCCCGCGCAAGGTCTCGCCCGCCCTCCAGGCCTACGCCGCCATGACCACCAGCGCCGCGCGCGGCGCCGTCCGCGACGTCACGCAACTGGTCCGCGCCCCCCGGCGCTGAACGATCGAGGGGTCCGACCCGGTTCTTTTGCCTATTGTCCGGGCCGTATGAGGTGTCGACGCCAAGGCCGGGGATACGGAGACTCCATGACGACAACTGACCGATTGCCGACCGTGTTCATTCCTCATGGGGGCGGTCCCTGCTTCTTCATGGATCCGCCGGCCGCCGCGCCGCATCTGTGGGACAGGATGGCCGCCTATCTGCGTGGCATCGCCGACGACCTTCCCGTCAGGCCCAAGGCGATCCTGGTCATCTCCGGCCACTGGGAAACTGTCCGGCCGACGGTCAACGCCGCCCCCGCGCCCGGCCTGCTGTTCGACTATTACAATTTCCCCGAGCACACCTATCGCCTGACCTACCCGGCGCCGGGCGCCCCGGCCCTCGCCGATCGGGTGGCGGATCTGCTGGCCGCTTCGGGCCGGCCGGTGGATCGGGAAACCGCCCGCGGCTGGGACCACGGCGTATTCATTCCGCTTAAGGTCACTTTCCCGGACGCCGACATCCCGGTCCTTCAGCTCTCCCTGGTCGCCGGCCTCGATCCGGCCGAGCACCTGGCCATCGGCCGGGCCCTGGCGCCATTGCGCGACGAGGGCGTGCTGATCGTCGGCAGCGGCATGAGCTACCATAACCTGGGCGATTTCTTCGGCCCGCGCGGCGACGCCGCATCCGACGCCTTCGACGTCTGGCTGACCGGGGCCGTCGCCGATCCCGCCGCGCGCGACGCCGCCCTGACCGCCTGGGCCGCCGCCCCCTTCGCCCGCGTCTGCCATCCGCGCGAGGAACATCTGCTGCCGCTGATGGTCGCCGCCGGCGCCGCTGAGGGCGACCCCGGCGTCCGCGACTACGCCGATCACATCATGGGCAAGGCCATATCCGGGTTCCGGTTCGGCTGACCTGGCCCTGGCCGCCGCAACTCCCCCATCAGGGCCGCGAGGCGGGCGCGGGCTTCGGTTTCGCCAAGACCCATGTCCGCCAGTTCGCCTTCCGCCAGGGCGTCGGCCAGGCGTTCGATCTGAAGCAGCCGCACGGCGACGGCCTCTTCCGTCAGGGCCGATCCCGCGCCGCCCCGGACAATCCGCGCCACCTGCCGCAGGCGGCTTTCCGCCCGCGCCCGGCGAACCGTCGCGTCCTCCAGCGACAGGGCGCGGAGGCTGCGCCGGAAACGCAGATGCTCGCGGTGGTGGCCTATCGTCGCCTCGACCAGAGTCGCCTCGTCCGCGCCGCGGCGGACCAGATCGCCCAGCACGCGCCGCTCTTCGTCCTCCCACAGCCGGTAGGCCGCCAGGAACACCGCTGTCTTGTCCTTGAACCAGCGATAGAAGGTCTGGGGGGCGAAGCCGGCGCGCCGGGCGATCTTGTTGCTGTCGGTGCCCGCGAAGCCGTGGTCGCGGAACTCATCGGCGGCGGCCCGGATCAGCAGGTCGCCGGTGGTCGGCGCGGCGGGCGAAGGGACGGTCATGGCTGGGTTCCGGGTTGACGGCATGTGATATCCACATCACAAGTGATATTCAAATCACTGAGTGGGTGGGTCCATGTCTCCTCAAGCCTTCGTCATCGTCGCCGGGCGTCTGCTGCTGGCGATGCTGTTCATTCTGGCCGGCGTCGCCAAGCTCCTCGGGCCCGGACCGTTCCGCGCCCACATGGAGGCGGTCGGCGTACCCCGTGTCCTGCTGCCGCCCGTGATCGTCCTGGAGATCGGCGCGGGTCTGGCGCTGGCGGTCGGCTGGCGGACGCCCGTCGGGGCGGGTCTTCTCGCCGCCTTTTGCCTGATGACCGCCGGCCTGTTCCATCGCAACGTCGCCGATCGGGCGGAGCGGACGCTGCTGGTCAAGGATCTCGCTCTCGCCGGGGCCTTGGCGATGATTGCCGCGGGAGCGGCCGGGTGAGCCCCGTCGTCGTCGACGGCGTCACCCTGGCGGTCCGCCGGGATGGCCGGGGGCCTCCGGTGGTCTGCCTCAGCGCCATCG
>CAIQDO010000570.1 GCA_903870555.1 uncultured Caulobacteraceae bacterium | reverse complement strand
GGGGTGATGAAGCCCAGCCGCCCGCCCGTCTCGGCCACCTGGACATAGCGCGCCGGACCGCCGGTGCTCAGCGGCAGGTCGGTCAGGGTCCAGAAGCTTTCCAGCGTCCGTCGGACGGCGGCGAGCGACAGGTACTGGTCGGTGCGATCCTCGTCGATCTCGCCCATGGGCATGGTTTCGATCAGCGTCATGGCGCAGCCGCGCCGGTGCGCCCACTGGACCAGATCGGGGATTTCCGCCGCATTGTCGCGGGCGAGCGCGACCGCGTTGATCTTGACCTCAAGTCCCGCCGACCGGGCCGCGTCAACGCCGGCGATCACCTTGGCCAAATCGCCCCCCCTCGTCAGCCGTCGGAACAGGTCCGGATCGAGCGTGTCCATCGACACATTGATCCGCCGGACGCCAAGCCGGGCGAGGTCGTCGGCGACACCCAATAGCCGCGTGCCGTTGGTGGTCAGGGTCAATTCGTCCAGGCCGTGGCCGAGGCGACGGGACAGTCGCTCGATCAGGGTAAGGACGCCTTTGCGCACCAGCGGTTCGCCGCCGGTAAGTCGCAGTTTGCGGACACCCAGGCCGATGAACACCGAGGCCACCCGTTCGAGCTCCTCAAGGGTTAGAACTTCCGCCTTGGGTAGGAAGGTCATCTTCTCGGCCATGCAGTAGACGCATCGCAGGTCGCAGCGGTCGGTGACAGACACCCGCAGATAGGTCACCGTGCGGCCGAGGCCATCCCGCATGACGCCCTCGCGCGCGGCGGAGCGAAGGGTTGCGGCGGCGGTTGTGGCGTCAAAGGGCGTCATGAGGCCATCAACATAGGAGCAAAGCGATCATGGGGACAGGGGTTCGGTCGGCCGGCGCCCTGGACGCGATCATCCTGGCCGGCGGTGCAGGCTCGCGGTTTGGCGGCGGCAAGCTGCTGGCGCCCTGGCGCGACGGCCTGCTGATCGAGGCGGCTCTTGAGGCCGCCTTCGCCGCGCCGGTCCGGTGGGTGGTCCTGGTCACCGGCGCCGACGCGGACGTCATGCCCGTCGCCCTGGAATACGCTTTGCGCGAGGGCGAGGCCGCCCGCCTGAGGATCGTCCATGCCAGCAACCACGCCCTGGGCATGTCCGAGAGTCTCAAGGCTGGCCTCGCCGCCCTTCCCGAGGACGCCGCCGGGGTGTTCGTGTTCCTGGGCGACATGCCGCGCATTCCCCCCGCCGTTCTTCCCCGCCTGGCCGAGAGTCTGGCCGGAGGCGCACCGGCCGCCGCGCCCCGATGCGATGGCGGACGCGGCCACCCGGTGTTGTTCACAGCCGCCCTTTTCCCGGCGCTTCGGGCGGTGACCGGTGACGAGGGCGCCCGGTCGGTGCTTCAGAACCTCGGCGATCGGCTGGCCCTGGTGGACACCGCCGACCCGGGCGTCCTGTTCGATGTGGATACGCCGGATCAGCTCTGAAGCGGAGCCGATCTAAGCCTGAACGAATGGCAGGCTGCTCGTCGGCTTGCCGGTGAGGGCGAGTAGGGCGTTGGCGACTGCCGGACCGATCACCGGCGTGCCGGGCTCGCCAACTCCGGAGGGGTGTGCGCCGGACGGAACCAGGTGGGTTTCGACCTGCGGCGCCTCGTCAATGCGCAGAACGCGGTAGGTGTCGAAGTTTTTCTGTTCGACTTCGCCGCCCTTCAGGGTCACCCGGCCGTAGAGCGCCGCCGACAAACCAAAGCAGGTCCCGCCCTCCATCTGGGCGGCGATCTGGCCGGGCGAGATCGGCGTACCGCAATCGACCGCCGTGACCACCCGGCCGACCCGGGGCTTGCCGTCCTGCAGCTTCACCTCGGCGACCTGGGCCACCACCGTGCCGAAACACTCGTGAACCGCCACGCCTCGCGACCAGCCCTCGGCCGGCTTCGGCCCAGCCTTCTCCGCCGCGAGATTCAGCGCCGCCAGCCAGCGGCTGGCGCCGGCCTTGGCGTAAAGGGCGCGACGGTAGTCGACGGGATCCTTGCCCGCGGCGCGAGCGAGTTGGTCGACCATGTGCTCCATCACGAAGGCGGTGTGGGTGGCGCCCACCGACCGCCACCACAGCACCGGCACGCCGGAATCCGGCAGGATCGCCTGGGCGTCGACCACCGGCGTGGCCTTGAGATAAGGCGAGCCCTTGGCGCCCTCCACGGCGCTCTCGTCGAGGCCGCCGCCGCCGACCGGCGAGCCCTTCATGATCGATTGGGTGACGATCCTGTGCCGCCAATGGGCAGGGTAGCCGTCGGCGTCGAGCGTCACTCTGACCGCGTGGTGGACCATCGGCCGATAGTAGCCGCCGGACATATCGTCCTCACGGCTCCACACCAGCTTGACGGGCCGGCCGCCGCCGACGTGCTTGGCGATGTGCACGCATTCGGCGGCATAGTCCGACTTGAAGTTCGCCCGCCGGCCGAAGGAGCCCCCTGCGAACAGAGTCTCGATCTGGACGGAGCCCGGCAGGGCGCCGACGATCATGGCGGCGTTCAACTGGTCGACGGTGGGGATCTGGGAGCCGAAGGTCAGCTTGGTCTTGCCGCCGCCGGTCTCGGCGACGCAGTTCATCGGCTCCATGGGCGCATGGGCGAGGAACGGGAAGTCGAAGGTCGCCTCGACGACCTTGCCGCCGGCCGGGGCCGCGCCGGCGCCGTGAGCGTCGAACACCTGCCACTTCAGGTCGCCGGTCGGCTGAGTCTTGCCAGAGGCCAGGGCCTTGTACGTCGCCAGAATCTCATCGGAGCCGCGGCGCTCGGCCTTGGCGTCGTCCCACGTCACCTTGACCGCGTCGCGACCCTGGCGGGCCGCCCAGGTGTTGGCCGCCACCACCGCCACGCCGGATGGGATCTTGAAGACGTCGACCACCCCGGGAACGGCCTTGGCGGCGGCGGCGTCGAAGCTGGCCACCGTCGCCCCGAAGCGCGGGGGATGGGCCACCATGGCGGTGAGCATGTTGGGCAGATGGACGTCCTGGGTGAAGCGGGCGGTTCCCGTGGACTTCGCCAGGCTGTCCTTGCGGCGCACCCGATCGGAGCCGATCAGGGTGAAGGCTTTCGGATCCTTCAGGGTCGGCTCCTTCGGCGGCGCCACCTTGGCGGCGTCCGGGAGGAGATCGGCGAAGGTCGCCGACTTGCCGGCGGGGTGGGAGACCACGCTGTTCTTTACACCGATCTCGCCGACCGGAACGGACCAGCGGGCGGCGGCGGCGGAGACGAACATCGCCCGAGCCGCGGCGCCGACCTTGCGCAGCTGATCCCAGGAGTTGTTGATCGCCGACGAGCCGCCGGTGCCCTGAACGCCCTGACCGAGGTTGGCGTAGACCTTCACATTGGCCGGGGCCTGGACGACCTTGACCCGGTCCCAGTCGGCGTCGAGTTCCTCGGCGACGATGGCGGCGAGACCGGCATGGTTGCCCTGGCCGAACTCGATATGCTTGGAGACCACCGTCACATCGCCATTCGCGGCGATGCTGATGAAGGGGCCGAAAGGACCGAAATCGACATCCGGCGTGCCGATCCCGAGAATCTGCGCCGGAGAGCAGCCGACCAACAGGGCCCCGCCAGCGGTGGCGGCCGAGGCGATGACCACGGCGCGCCGGGTCGGACGGGCCTTGTCGAAGGATTTGATGAAGGCGTTCATGCTGGCGCTCTCCTCAGGCCTTGGCCGCAGCGGCGGCGTCGATGATCGCGGCGCGGATACGCTGGTAGGCGCCGCAGCGGCAGATATTGCCGCTCATGGCGCTGTCGATGTCGGCGTCCGAGGGCCGGGGGGTTTCGGCCAGAAGCGCGGCGGCCGACATGATCTGGCCAGACTGGCAGTAGCCGCACTGCGGAACATCGAGCTTGACCCAGGCTGCCTGTAGCGGGTGAACGCCGCCAAGGCCCTCAATGGTGGTGATCTTCATCCCCTCCACGGCGCCGATCGGCGTCTGGCATGAGCGGACCGCCTTGCCGTCGAGGTGGACGGTGCAGGCTCCGCACTGGCCGACGCCGCAGCCGTACTTGGCGCCCGTCAGGCCGAGTTCGTCACGCAGAACCCACAGCAGGGGCGTATCGGGCGCGGCGTCGACAGACACGCTGGCGCCATTGATGTTCAGTGTCTTGGCCATCTCGCTCCCCGGGGTCCCGATGTCTGAACGATGTTAACTTGCTTTTTCCGTTGCGAAAAGCTCGCAGTCCAAGACAGGGCCGAGGTGACGGCTCAACTTTCGGCCGCAACACGCTAGGGTAGGGCCCATGGAAACCTTTCCCGCCTTTTTCCCCCTGACGGGCCGCCGCGTGGTGATCGCCGGCGACGGCGCCCCGGCGGAGGCCAAGGCGCGGCTGTTCACGGGCTCGCCAGCCGAGGTGATCCGGCTGGACCCCGACGCCGCCCTCGACCCATCGGCCTATGTGGCCGCCGACCTGATCTTCATCGCCAGCTTCGACACGGCGTTCGCGGCGGCGGCGGCGGCGGCGGCGCGACGGGCCGGCGGGCCGGCG